>JALSLH010000070.1 GCA_026988435.1 Methylophaga sp. | reverse complement strand
CGAATTGCAGGCTATCAAACAGCTGAAACAGTGCGGTATAAAGAACGAAGTACCGTTGAGCGAGTGAATGGCCGCTTAAAAGATGAGTATGGTGGGCGTGTTGTTCGAGTGAAGGGCGCAGCGAAAGTGATGTGTCACTTGATGTTTGGTATTTTAGCACTGACCAGCAACCAAATGATGTGCTTTCTTGAGTAAAGCGCTTTTGCATTAGCCAAGCAAGCAGTAAAAAGTAACTTGAAAGTTTAAAGAACAGGATAGGTATGCCCTAAATTTAGAAAAAACTGAAAAATAAGATCCAAGAACAGATAAAGCCAAAAAAAAGGGGTGATTTTTTTAAAAAAATACGAATGAGAATTGATCGCAAATATAGGGCTGTAAAATTTGGATTTTTGCAAGAGGCTCTTATGCTGAAGGATTGAAATGCATTAGTAAAGGTAATGCTCAGAGCTTTGTTAATCACTCAATGACGTTCGCTACTTAAGTGGGACATGTAATACCCCTATTTTATCAATATAAAACAGATTGATGAAATAGGAAGTACTTTCAAAAATCTCAGTGGAGATTCATTCATTTATCACTACGCATAAGTATCAATTCTACCAGGTACTGCTGACTCGATCATTTTCACCACCGCCTCACCTTGAGCCTTTTCAATATCCTGTCCCTTTTTAATAACAGTGACTGCAAGTTCCTCTTCTGCTGTTTTCTTATTCATTAATGATGTTGCTAAACCTGGTGCATCTTGACTACCAACTGAACCAATCATATCCAACTCCTTACTCTTAAATATTATAGACAACATCATTATCGGCATTTTATCGCTATTCTTTAAATTAATATTTGAAATTTTTGATGGAAATCACATAAAAGTAACGGCATTTATTTGCCGCTTAGCTTACTCACACCTTATAAAAGGACATTTATTTATACCAATAAGGTCAATAAAATGACTCCAAATATGCACGACAAAACCTATAGATAAAAAATAAAATAACCTAATATTCAAATAGTTAAAAAAATATTCTCAATAATATTTAACTTGGCACACCATATGCTTTAGATATTTACAAACAACACTAAGAAACTAACCCGAGGTAAATATCATGTCTAGCGGAATGGTCATTAATACAAATATAAGCTCAATCAACTCTCAAAGACAACTTTCAAAATCTAACTCAGCCCTCAGTACATCAATGGAGCGTTTATCATCAGGTCTACGAGTCAATAGTGCAAAAGATGATGCTGCGGGACTTGCGATTGCCGACCGCATGACTTCACAAATTCGCGGCATGACAGTAGCCGCTCGAAATGCCAATGACGGAGTTTCCATGGCGCAAACAGCTGAAGCAGCAATGGGAGTCCTTACTGAGACCATGCAGCGGATGCGGGACTTAGCCGTGCAATCAGCTAATGACGGGGCTATCACTCCTAGCGATAGAAATAAAATGCAAGCTGAATTCGGCCAGCTAAATGATGAGTTGACACGTATCATTAAAAATACCGAATTTAATGGTAAAAAAATTATTAATGGAGAACTATCAGGGGGAGTTGCTATTCAAGTAGGGGCAAATACTGCGGCGGATAACCAAGTTACAGTAGGTGTAGATAATTTATTAGTGATTATATCAGGCGTAACTACAGCGAGTATTGGTAGTGGCGCTACAGCCTCGGGTGCTTTATCTGCTATTAATCAAATTGATTTGGCGATTGAATCTATTGATACCTCAAGAGCCAAACTAGGGGCGGCACAAAACCGCTTTACCACAACAATTGCTAATTTACAGTCATCCATAGAAAACCAATCAGCAGCAAGGTCGCGTATTATGGATGCCGATTTTGCCGCTGAAACAGCCGCTCTTAGTCGAAATCAGATTTTACAACAAGCAGGAACAGCTATGTTGTCACAAGCTAACCAAAGACCTCAAGCTGTCCTACAATTACTTCAATAAATGAATATACTATAATAGTACTTCTTAACCTGATTACTTATTTCCATTTAAAAAGTAATCAGGATAAACCTTAAATCCTAATCTCTTATTTTTCTATGACAGCTACCAATATTTCCCAGTTATCTGTTAGCGCACTTAAAACTAATTTTTTTAATGAACGCTTTTTATATAATGTTAATCGCGATAGTTTTAGCAAAATAAGTGCTGAGGTCATTTTCGACACAGAATATAAGAAAAAACTGTTTGATGAAGATTCACTCTATATCATTGTAGGGACAGATTCTGGACTATTACCTAAGTACATACAACAACGAGGGATTCCTCTAGGAACACGTTACTTATTCATTGAAATTGAAGAAATATTAGATCAAATACACCAGCACCATCTACTTGAGTCACTGGAGCCTGAAATTTTATGTACCACTGTCAATGCCTGGAAAGAACATGCTTTAGAACTAAAATTTAAAGATTATAGTTTTCTACGCAATGTACATTCACTTAAAGCTATTTGTGCCCAACAAGTTAATTTAGCAGAATACGCCGAACTCAACTGGCAAGTTGCAGAGGAACTGCAATCCCTAGATTTTCAGTTTATCAGTAGTATTGGCGCGCAGCCCTTTATCTGTCGTCAAATCCAAAATATTTCCGACAATATCTTACCGATAAAATTACTACACAATATTTACAAGGATAAAACTGCTATTGTGCTTGCAGGTGGGCCCTCTCTAACCAAAATATTACCCTGGGTAAAGGTAAACAGAGAAAAACTCATTATATTTTCTGTTTCGCGTATATCAAGACAGCTTATCAAAGCAAGTATTGAACCTGATTTTGTGTGCTCAGTCGATCCTCAAGCCATAAACATTGATGTTAGTAAAGAAATGTTTATGTTTAAAAACTCCGTTTTTATTCACTCATTCCATGTTGACTCTGCTCTGGTCAACCAATGGGTCGGCTTAAAATTATATTTTGGCAACAGATTTCCATGGAAAACGAGCGCAAACCCTGACAACATTAATTCTGTAGGTCCCACAGTTTCCAACTCAGCCCTTGCCGCCGCAAGTTATTGTGGTTGCAAACAGATTTTACTTGCTGGATTTGACCTTTGCTTTACAAAAGACGGTATAACTCATGCCGAAGGGAGTGATGAAGCCCTCTCTGGACCGAAATACGACACATCGCTATTGGAAGTTGAAACCTATAATGGAGAAAAACGCACAACCACACCTGAATATCATCTTGCTTTACTCAACTTAGGGCGCCAAGCAGCACAGATAAAATCAACTCATACAATCATTATTAATTTAGCTCTTGAGGCAGCAAAAGCTGAAAATATCTCCCATGCCCCAACCGAACAAATAATCCTCGACACGCCAAATAATGCTTCTACAGGAATATCGATACCTCAATTAAGTACAATAGAGCTTCAAGCGCATCACTTATCCACTGAAGTCGAATTAAAAAAAGCTATTCACCATATAAAGTTAATAGAAAAACTCGCGACAAAAGCATTAAAAATAAATGAAAAAATGTATAGTCTCGATGGGCAGATTGAAAATTACAAAGATAAACGCTCACTTGATAACATTGAAAAACAACTACAAAGAAAACATCGTACTTATAGTGCTTTAATTAAAAACTTTGGAGTTAAAAACTTTATCAGAATAACGTCGCCCCATGGAAATGAAGATTCTTGGAGCGCAGAAAAGGCTAAAGAAATAGGTAGAATTTATTATTCTTCTTATCAATCAGGTTCTCAAGAATTATTATCACTCCTTGAGAGCGCTCTATTACGCACTCAAGTAAGACTAGAAGAACTAAAAGATGCCCCCGACTTCTCACTACTAATCAATCAATGGACAAAAGATAAAAGCTATAATCGTGCGACACTTTGGGGAAAATTACATATCCATAGCACTCTTCCTGATACCGTTAATTTAGAATTTCAAGCATTAAAAAAGAGTTTTCTCGACATTTTAAATTCAACTGACAGTCAATTTAAAAAGATAACAGAGGCACAGCCTTCCTTCGATCTATTAAAAACTAAGGCCATTTTGCTCTTTAAGCACAACAAAATAGAAGGATTAAGAAATTTGCTTGATGGTTTAATCCACACCAAAACTGTAACAAAAGAACCTTATGAATTATTACTTTCTGCCTATATTGCTGAGCTAGACAACAATATAGAGCTAGCATTAGAGCACCACAATCAAATTATTAACTTAAAAGACTCGCCACTACTAGAGGAGTCTTTGCTTAGAGTCGTATCAATAAGCATTCAAAAGAATGATCATGCTAATACACTCTTAGCTCTTCAGTGCTTATCTCAAATATCTCCTATCTACCTACCCTTCTATGCCGAATCGTCTCGTATTACCGGAGACAGCATTAAAGCAATTGATTGCTATATTGATTTTATTAATTTTTTTCCAGAAGATATTATTTGCAAACTAAAACTAACAAGATTATATATAGACCTTAAAGTTTATGAAGCCGCTGAATTGATGTTGGAGCACATCCTAGCCGAAAAACCTGATATGGAAATCGCACTTCAATTAAAAACAGAAATAGAAAATTATCGTAAAATTTGAGGAGCTAGAGCAATAGAGCTAGCGGGGAATTTCCAATTCGACATGCGCCAAAAAGCGAGGATAAGGCATGATTACGACAGAAATTCCAAAATCAACTATGTGGCACGGCAATAAAATAGGGAGTTAAAAATGAAGCCAGCTGACACAAGAACAATGTAAATTAGAGGTTCGTCTTACAAATCCTGATAAACCTTAACCAACTTTCTGCCTTGCTTAAGCGAAGTGAACTGCTTTTCCAATTCAAGCTTTTGATCCTTTAAGAGCTTTAAAAACATAATATCTTCAGCTTGTATTTTGAGAATCAGATCGGCAACTTTAGGCTCTTTACCCTCATTCGGTTGAGAAAAAAAAGCCTCTAAGACCTCCTGCCTTTTCTGTAAAGTAATATTCAACCCCTCCCAATCACCCTCAGATAAATGTTTTTCTATGTATCCAGCATAGCTAGAAAGAGATTTAACAATATCCATTTGTATTAAGCTCATAAGCCTTACTGATACATTTCAGGAATAGCATTCCATGCAGATTGCACTTCTCTCATTAAATGACTCACTTCATCTAAAATCTCTACATTATTCTCGGCACTTGCCTGAAATAATCGTGAGTTAATATAATCATACAGACTATTTAAGTTAGCAGATATCTCCCCCCCTTTTTCCAAATCAAGCCCATCAATCAACCCACCGACAATACCTACAGCTTTAGAAATCTGTATACTTTTTTCTTGGTAATCTTGTCGCTGCATAGCACCTTTTGCTGTATTAACACGCATTAAAAAACCACTCATTAACATCTGAATTAATTTATGTGGCGATGCTTCCTCAGCAACTGATTCTGTGTGAATAACCGCATATTTGTTTGCATTATTTCCATACATAGTCGGTCTCATTATATTCCTCTATCATTGTTAAAGATTAGCCAACTGCTGCGCTAAATAAGCCCCAGTAGATTGAAACTGACCCACTGCGACATCCATTGCAATAAACTGCTTCATTAATGTTCGCTCGAGATTATCGAGTCGTATTGTCACAGTGTCACGATCATCAGAAAGCCTACTTAACTGTTTATTTAGTGATTTAGTCTGTAAATCAAATGTACCTCCTGAATTCAAATACTGATCCAGCCGAGTATCTAATCTTGCAGCAACACCATCACTTGATGAAAACACATCGCTTACAGCATTTAGGTTATTTTGTAAAGCATCAGAAAATTCAGAGCTATTTAATGACATCACACCTTCACGGTCCATGCTAATACCGATCATGGCTAATGAATTATAGCCCGAACTTGCACTACTTACCGTATTACTAACCGCCTGCCGAATTTGAGACTGCACATTGCGTAAGGTTGAATCACCTATTAACGCGCCAGACTTCCCACCTTCAGAATCAAACTTGCCTAAATCTTTAACGATGGACATAAGTCCGTTATACGCAGAAACAAAACCCTGGGTAACCTCTTTAATACCATCCTCATCTAAAGTAACATCGACATTAAAAATAGTCCCCGTTTCAGCTGTTTTTAAGTCTAAAGTCACCCCCTGAATAATATCATCAATTGAGTTGCTACTTCGTGTTGCTATTTGCCCATCCACCAAAACTTTTGCATCTTGTGCTGCATTTTGCTCAGTTAAATTAGTAATACCACTACCAGCTGGATCATATACCAAACTGGATAGACCAGGAACGGCAGGATCTTCTGTTGCGGTAATCGATATACTATTCGCTGTACCCGTATTTTTTGAAGTTAAAACTAATTTAGAAACTGTGCCGCCCACACCATCATCAACATTAATAATACTAGCATTAACGCCAGAATTATCACCTGCTTCATTAATGGCATCACGTACACCTTGCAGTGTATTGTTACTACCATCTAGTGTTACTGAAAAATCATTACCCGCCACAGATAGGGTCAAAGTACCACTACCAACCACATCACTGTAACCAGAATACCCATTGGATGTTAACTTATGAGCTTCTGCCAACTGCTGAACTTCTAGTGAGTAAGAGCCAGCGGCTGCGCCTAAATTAGCCGTTACCGTTAAAATACCTTCATTTTGAGAGCTCGCTTGGTGCGTACTAAATGCCCCGATCTCATTTAGCTTACCCGTTGCTGTTCGGAAATCAGATAAAGACGATTTTAATCGCCCTAAAGCACTTAGGCGCTCATTCGCCGCGTCTTCCTTTCGCGTAATAGCCCCAATAGCAGGACGACCTTCCGCCTCAACCAATTGAGTCACAATGCTATTAATATCCATCCCACTACCAATACCTAATGATGATGTTATAGCCATATCAACTCCCCCTTACCATCCCAATACTTATGCGATGTATCCTTTAATACTACCCGTTTTACCGTCTGACTCTTGCATTCTTTTTGCAAGTGCCAACACATCCTCTGACGGAACTTGTCGTATCGTTTCTCCCGTTCGCTTGTCCACAATACTCATGACGACCCGTTTAGTTGAGTCATCCACTTTAAATTGCAAATTTCTTTGCACATTCTCAAGTATTTTATTACCTTCTTCAACCAGTTTTCTAGCGTCATCCAGAGATGTTACATTAGATGAGGATACCCTCTTATCAACACCCTCTTCCCCTGCTTTCTCGACTGGGTTATCCGCAACATCCACTTTGCCTTTAGGCTTTTGAGTATTATTAACTTCACGCACAAGAGGAGAAAATGACACCTTTGTTACATTTGAAATATCATTATTCATAACTTACCTCACTGCTATTACAAAAACTGAGCCCCTCAATCAAGAGTCCCTGTTTTTCTCTTTTTGGCTACCAACTTAAGACGGAACAGAACATGGACAGATATTTTGACCCCAACCCTCTGAAATCTAATTTGTACCAAAATTTGCAATAAACTCGTTAAGTTACTGAATATAAAACTTGTCCCGTCTTAAAAGGTAGCCCTCTTTTTATCTTAATAGTCCGAGCACGGATTGTGGCGCTTGCTTTGCTTGAGATAACATCGCCGTACCTGCCTGCTGTATAATTTGATTCCGACTAAGAGCGGCTGTTTCAGAGGCAAAGTCAGTATCCATAATACGCGATCTTGCTGCTGATTGGTTCTCAATAGAAGACTGTAAGTTAGAAATCGTCGTAGTAAATCGATTTTGCACCGCACCTAGTTTGGCTCTTGAGGTATCAATCGCTTCAATCGCCAAATCAATTTGATTAATAGCAGATAAAGCACCAGCAGCTGTGCTACCATCAATACCCGCTGAAGTTACGCCTGTTATAGTCGCCGATAAATTATCCACACTAACTTTAATTTGGTTATCCGCCGCAGTATTCGCCCCTACTTGAATAGCAACCCCCCCTGATAGACCCCCATTAATAATTTTCTTACCATTAAATTCAGTATTTTTAACGATACGTGTCAACTCATCATTCAATTGTTTGAATTCAGCTTGCATCTTATCTCTATCGCCAGCGGTGACTGCCCCATCATTCGCTGATTGCACGGCTAAGTCACGCATCCGCTGCATAGTTTCAGTCATGACACCCATTGCAGCTTCAGCTGTTTGTGCCATGGAAATACCATCATTTGCATTTCTACTCGCTACCGTCATTCCTCTAATTTGAGAGGTCATTCTGTCACCAATAGCTAAACCAGCAGCATCATCTTTTGCTGAATTAACACGCAGACCTGACGATAACCGCTCCATTGATGTAGATAAAGCATTATTTGTTTTTGTCAATTGACGTTGACTATTAAGTGACGCTACGTTTGTATTAATTACCATTGCCATGATACTACCCTCCAGAATTTCTTAACAACTAATCGGCTAAGAAAAAATATTAAAAAAATATTAAAAAAATATCATAAATTCTAAACTCATAAAGGTTATCGGCCCACTTAATTTTTTCTTTAATTAATTACTAAAAATTATTTATGTTTATCCAATACCTTCGCCACATATAGGGTATCTGGTAAACTAAAAAATGAGATAACACGCTGGATATTTTTCTTAACTGAATCTATCTCGCAGAAATAGCATGCTCTTTCAACATCAAGCCTAATTAATGCAGACTCCAAGCATTAATTCCCTGAGCTCAATACAACAAAAAATGGCATTAACCTACCTTCTGTTCGTGACGTTTCATCCAATTCACACAATGAAAAAGAAAGTCGAGTTAAACAATGCTTTTGCAATTGTTGATGCTGTAGCATAGGCATTGCCGCACATCCAGCTGGATCCCAAGCCATATGCAAACTTCGACCATTAACATCCTCAATCATCAAACAACCATCCGTTGCTCCAAAACTGGTCGTACTAGAGACTAAAGTCGAAGCTGCATTCCCGTGATTGACAATACGATCAAGCGGAAATAATTCAGTCTTTTTTCCACCATTTACACAGCGCACTAACAGAGGACCGGTAAGTGACTCAGAAAGCAAAGTAAAAACTCCAACACGTACAACACCTAATGGTCTCTTCCACAGACCGAAATCATAGCCAAACTGGACTCGTTCAGATTTCAGATGAATGCTAACTGTCTTCGTCATAATCACGCCATAACCCAAAGAAACCCTAGCTGTAACCAATATTTCATGATCATTACACTGAATTTGAGGCTCCACCCATTCAAGGTCAGTCATCCGAGTTCGCTCACCCGGCATCTCAATAACAACCCCCCCCGAATAAAAATCGGCACCTAACTCAATAGAACTAAAGTAACCTTGTGGTAAAATACCAATAACCGCATCATAGTCATGAGACTTGAAAGCCAGTGACTGCACAGCCAGTCCACGGCGCGCATTCAAAATAAGATGAACATTGGGCGTTTTTATACTCCATAGAATTTTTTCTTCATCCAAACTTATTTGAACATCGCTCGGCAAGTTCATTTCATCTAAAAACCGGCTCGACTCTCTATATTCTCCGCTTATCTCCATCACTTTCGAAATATTTAATCGGCCATTTACCTCAGCCACACGCTTAACTAACTCATTCCATCGGTCACCAGTAATATGAGTACGCAAATCGCTTGCCCATAATTCACAAAGTTCTCGCTGGTTTTCACTATGCACATCACCCGCACTGACTAATGCCTGGTACACCCGATGACAAGCGGTGTTTAACCACAAATCATCACGACCTGTTACTGCCCAGCGGTTAATATTGTATTTTGCTTGTTTTTTAACGGGGATTGGTTGGCTGGCAGAGGTTAAACGCTTTATATTTGGTTGAGAATTCAGCTCCTGAATTGCCAAGGCTTCACTAGGGCTAAGCCAACTGAGACTTAGGTCTGTTTGCAAAAGAGTGCAAATCCTTTTAAATCGAGTCCACTCGCCTTCTGGGTGCAAACGAGATTCAGCCGTAAATCTTCCCGGACGGTAACCGAATATTTCTGCATCATTACAATAGATAGGCAATACAGCAGAGTCCTGCTCAGCACGCTGCTTCACATACGCTATGTATTCAGTGATAGGAATATCGCCATGCACAACTCGCTGTAAACGCTGAAATAAAATCGAATCAGACCATAATACCGGTATTGATTGATCTCCACACCCTAATGCATGAGTTGGAGTATAGGATAGAGGAGTACCATCCAAATTCAATGCTAAACGTACATTATCTCGATCCATTACAATACCTTTATAACCAGCATCCATATAAACATCGACCATGCCAGTAGAGAAAGCCATTTCATTCACTAAGGCAATTAATGGTGTGATCCCTAGAATCTGCAGGTAAGCATCCATCCCTAACTGCTGATTCCAACAATTCACTTCATAGGGTACTAACGGCCCAATAACCTGTGACCAACCACTGCCAATGAGTTCGCACTGGCGATTTTCAAGCAACTGACGAAAGCGCTCCACCCAAGACTTATCCAACAATGCAATCTGTTGCAGAGTCCAGCCGGTCAACTCAATACCAATGGGGATACCCGTGCTCTCGACCAAGTCCAGCAACGGCCAATAACAATTTCGGATCACGTCAAGCCGCGCTTCTGTTTTGATCGAAGAAAATGCCAAATTAAGGTGAAAGATCAAATAACCTTGCGTCATAACTATGCAATCAATTCCTTTATAGCCTGTGCAATTTTGTGTCCACCTAGAATCGACATTCTTTGCCGTGCACGTTGCGAAAGCGAAACCGCCAAATCATCATCTTTCATTAATTCTTTTAATTTAGCCACCGCATCTACCTCATCCTTAGCTACTAGCGCAACACCCTCTACCGCTACCTCAAGCAGCTCTGCATCATCTTTGTTACCGTAAGGCGAAAATACAACCGTTGGCACACCGTAATAAAGCAATTCAAAAAAACTAACACCATAAACAGTCACCGCATAATTTGCTGTAATCATCAGATCATTTAAACCAGATGGCGATTGATGATTCAACATAGATATCCGATGTAAATGAGGCCACACCGGTTGTTGTGCATAGGGGCCAGTAACCCAATTAAGTTCTGCGTTATCAGGTAATGCCTCATTCAACAGCATAGGCCACGTCCTACCCAAGTCTGTGGCATCACTGCCACCAGCCAAGGCAAGGACTTGGTTACCTGGTTGCCATACCGTGGAGGGGTATTGCACATTTAACAGAAAACAATCCCACCCAAAAATAACGGGAGTTGCTCCAACTAAATTCTGCGCTGGTGAAAAATGAAACGAGGGAATAAAAATGAGATCCAAACTGTCGCGATGACTAACGAGACTATCAACACCAATGACCTTACGACCACTTTGCCGTAAATTCTTCAATAAAATATCAATATTCTCAGGTATCAGATGCGGGTGCAAATCAAAGATGACTATCTGGACATCAATATGCTGAATTTTATTACTTAAGTCCTCATCAAGCCCACAAAATTGATGCTCAAATTCAGCTAAGTCGTCTCGCTGCACCAAATTTCCTTGAATCAATAATTGAATATTAATGCCAAGTTCATGCAGTAAGGCACGGGCCACTGCCAAAGAGCGTACCAAATGCCCAAGCCCTAATCCAGAACCAGCATGACAGACTATCAAGACACTCATCCCAAGCCGGTTCACTTCCATTGTTCGCGAATTTCTTTCATCGGGCGCAAGCCGTCAGATGGATCTGCGCGCCACAAACGATCCGGCAATTCAGAAGGTACAGGTTCCTTAATGCCATTGCCATCAGCCACAAAACCCTTTTCGACATCACGAATCACTGCACCAACCTGTTCAGGCAACCAACAATGTCCCGCACTATACTCTTCACCCTTACCATCCAAATCAATGTGAAATTCAATAACTCTAGCACCCCAACGATGAATAACACGATGAATAACAGCAGGCTCTACCGTATGATCAGACCAACCGACCTCACAGCCTGTCACTTGCCTCAGAGTTTCAATTGCTGCGAGATTAGCTTCAGCATAAGGAGTAGGATAAGCAGATGTGCAATGAAGCAAAGTCGGCATTTGGCAGCCGTTTTCCTGAAGCACTCCAACCGCATGTTTAATCTCATCAATCGTGGCCATCCCAGTAGAAAGAATAACTGGTTTGCCAGTTCTGGCACAAGCAGTTAACAATTCATCCCAAAGCAGCTCGTAAGAAGCAATCTTATAAAAATCCACATACGGTTCAAGCTCGGTGACTGCATCCAGATAAAACGGTGTACAGGAAAATTCTATCCCAAGCTCAAGACAACGTTGCGCCAGCTTGGGCACGAAATCTAACGGCAATTCCCAGTTTTTTCTTCGCACCACCTCCTTATCCGGCAACGCACCTGCCGAAAATAACTGATCCATGCAAAATAGCTGAAATTTAACCGCCGAACACCCCGCATCTGCTGCACACTTTATAAAATCAAAAGAACGTTCCAAATCTCTGGAATGATTACTCGAAACTTCTGCGATGAATGCTACTCCCATTACACCACCTCAAATTGAATACTATTTTTTGCCATTTCAAATATTTCAAAAGCACGTTTTTTAGAACTAGCTACTACGATTACCCAGCAAAAACGCCGCGCATTATCAATATAATCCTCAATATCATCCTCAGGATATTTCGTAATAATCACCTCTTCAACACCATCAATTCTTAACGCATCCTCAACGCCAAGTATGGATTTTAACTGTCCTTTAGGCGGGAAAATCCCGGCACAAATTGATGTAAGTGATTGTGTGCCTCGAATAAGCGTTTCATCCAAATCACGGCCAAGCGCAATTTCCATAACGGCTCGAATAGGATTCTTTCCAGAACTAAGCGGCGTTGTATATTGCGAATGAAAGCCCCCGCTGAGTCGCGCAGGCATCTCAAGAATCATAGGACCTTTAGCCGTCCAAATCATATCTGCCTTAGCTGGGCCAAAATCAATCCCAAGAGAATCTGAGGCAGCATCAGCTACCTCATAGATACGTTTTTTCTGCTCTGAAGGCAGTGTCGATGGATCGACATGCGCCGTTTCAATATGATAGGGGTGATAACCAAATATCCGATCGGCAATACTGACAGGATAGTGGCATCCTTGCCATACTATGCTCTCAACACTTTGCTCGTTGCCGACAATATATTCTTCAATTATTGCTGTTCCTGTCGCTGATGCTGCTTTAGCATTTTCAATTGCCTGTTGCAATTGTCCCTCAGAATCAATTTTCATCGAACCACGGGATGCAGCATTATCAACTGCCTTAACAATTGCCGGAAAACCAATATGCTTCAAAATAGCTTGTGCTTCCTTAATAGTTGTTACTTCTGCACCATAAGGCGTTGGAATCTTGTCTCTTATCCACCGCTCTTTCATAAGAGCCTTATTATTTGAACGCTTTGCCACGTCCATCGGGATGCCCGACAAGCCTAAGGCATTAGTAATCGCAGATACCGTAATAGCACAATCCGACCCTGCAAAAGCGGCTTTGACATTCAGTTTTTCACGATTTTCACGAGCAAATTTTGCATGCCCTTCAGCATCTTTTGAATCCAGTATAACCGCGTGATCACAATACTGAAATCCAACAGCATCAGGGTTGCGATCAGTGGCAATCACCGTTAGCCCCATATCCTTAGCTATCTTGAGCGCGGGAATCTGCATAATTCCTGCACTCACTACAATGATGGCGCTCTTTTTGGCTTCGTTCATCGTTCTATCCTAAAAATCATTTAACAAATACTGCTGCAATTGTGTCACCAAAGCCGAGCTTCTTTGCGCTTAAGTCCATGGCCCTCTTATTGGACGCAGGCACCGTTCCCGCTTCATTTCCACTACCAAATCTTATCCACGACTGAATTCGAAAACCGGCATCAGTACAGACACGAAACAGTGCATTTTGCGTAAACAAGTTGATATGCTCGACCGGCATAAAATACCTCCAATCTGCACCGAAACCAGTGGATATTACTCCAATTACCGGTGTTTCTATTAACAATAGTCCTCCAGAAGCCAACATTTGATAAGCATGCTCTATATATTGCCGCGGCTTTAAGGTATGCTCGATAATATGCCACATAGTTATGACATCATGTACCTCATTGAGTGCCAGAAAATCTTGACTTTCGCAGTTCAAATTACGATCCCGAGCAAGACTAATGCATTCACCTGAAATATCTATACCTTTAATTGATCCCGCTTCCTGCGCCATCATTTGCACAAACTGGCCTGTTCCACAGCCAACATCCAAGATAGATTTTCCAACAAACCCCCCTACTAATCCTAAATCTGCAAACGTCAATTCTTTATCGCGCTTAAAGATTTCAAACCCAGCATCAGTCAAATAAACGGAGTCAGCCGCTTTTTTTGTTTTGTAATCAGTGTAATACTCGACAATTTCATACTCCTCCGGATAAGGAAACTGCCGAACAACCTCACAAGTAGCGCAGCTCACATATATAAAACCAGATTTTTCACAGACCGCTTTAAACTCTGATGTACCGCAAACCATGCAGCTATCTCGACTCATTTGTAACTCCATATCAGTTTTCACTGGGGTATTCATATTTAAGGTCGGCATAGAGCTCATCCAGTTTTTCAGGTCCACCATATAATGCAGCATTACCTGCTGGCCACGAATGCCCCTCTATGTTGTACCCGTCATCACAAAAAATTACGTTGCCCGTCAAATGGCTCTGCGGTATACATGTAGCAAGCATGGTCTGCGTAATACCCTCCAACGTAGCAAACCTCTTTGTTGGTGTATGCGCAAGAATTGTCGCTGCCCGTAAACTATAGCTTCCTTGCTCTCCAGAACGTAACAAACTATAGTTCATCGGCGTCTCCACCGTGCCTGGTGCAATACCATTAACACGCACCCCGAACGGCGCCAACTGTGCTGCAGCCGTCTTTATCAGACCCTCAAGCCCATGTTTCGACATATTATAGGCATAAGACCCGTAAAGAGCGAGTCTTGTAGCGTTAGAACAAAGATGCATAATATGTCCATGTCGGTGAGCAACCATGTATTTACTAAATATCATGGTGACCAAAAAAGCACCAGTCAAATTGACATTCATAACACGAGTATATTCACTTAAAAGCACGTCTGGATCATCTTTGCAAAAATCCATCGGCTGATGGTGCGTGCCTGCAAAATTAACTACTGTATCAAGTCCTCCAATCACGGAAATTGCTTGATCAGCTGCTTCGGTCAGCTCTACCAGCGACGTGATATCGGCATGAAAAAAAGCTACATTTATCTCAGGATTATTCAGACCTATCACAGCACAGGTCGCTCCTTGAGCAATAGCTGCTTTAAGAAATGTTCTGCCTATCGCACCATTACCACCGATAATCACAATTTTATGATTTTTTAGCATCTCACTCATTCCCTACTCTCCGATGTATGCACGAGCGTTTTTATAAAAAATTTTGTACAGTACCGATTCAAATAGTGTCACATCCTCGGGAATCAACCCTCGCCGGACATCTTCACCCAGCATATTACAAACTACCCGTCGAAAATAATCATGCCTAATAAAAGAAAGGAAACTCCGAGAATCGGTAACCATGCCAATGAAATGTGAAAACAACCCGACTTGCGACAACGCATTTAGCTGTTCTGAAATGCCACCCGCTGTATCCAAAAACCACCATGCAGGGCCATATTGAACTTTTCCCACCACGCCACCTTCAAAAAAGTTACCCGTTATCGTGGCAAAAAGTAGGTTATCACGCGGATTGGAATTAAACAGTACCGTCTTCGGTAAGCTCCCTTCCCCATCCAATACGCTCAAAAATGCGTTTAAACTGTAAGCATGTTCAAAATCACCAACCGAGTCACAACCGGCATCACGCCCAACAGAGTTTAATATACCTACATTGTTATTTCTAGCTGCACCAAGATGAAGCAACATCGTCCAGCCTTTTTCATGATCCCATTTCGCAAACTCTCGCATTAGAAACGAGCACCAACATTCAACATCACCCGGATCAACTACTCTCCCACTCAGGTAATTATTGAAAATTCTATGCATATCAGCTTCATTGCACTTCGCAACATAACACCGTTCAAGACCATGATCAGACATGCGACAACCCACATCTGCAAAAGCATCGTGCCGCACTCTTAATGCTGTTATAAAAGAATTAAAATTATCAATATCGCTACCAACTCTCTCAGCAAGCCTCTGTAACCAAGCACTAAACACCGGCCTGTTATCAATCGCAAGCGCCAAATCTGGCCTAAACGTCGGCAACACTTTAACTTCAAATTCTTCTGCGCTTAATTGCTGATGGTATTCCAAAGAGTCTGCTGGGTCATCAGTCGTACACAACACCTCTACATTCATCATCTTCAATAGTGCTCGTGGCCGGTAAGATTCAGTATGTAACAATGCATTAGCCTGACTCCAAATAACAGAGGCCGTATCTGGAGTTAACGATTCATTAATATTAAAATACCGCTGAAGCTCAAGAGCCGACCAATGATACAAAGGGCTTCGAATTGTCAGAGGTAAAGTTTGCGCCCATGCCTGAAACTTCTCCAAGTCACTGGCATCACCACTACAAAAATGTTCTGGTATACCATTTAACCGCATTGCCCGCCATTTGTAGTGATCACCACGAATCCAGATATCCGTGAGATTCTCGAATGGTTTATTCTCTGCTATGACCTTGATAGGCAGATGACTATGATAATCGATAATGGGTAATGCAGAAGCTGCTCGATACAATGACCTAGCAAGCTCAGTCTCTAACAAGAAGTCATCATTAAATATTGAAGTCATCTTTTTTCTTAATCTCGCACTTAATTTTCAATAATCTAGTCGCTTAAATTTTAACAACTACTGCTTGTCCAGTAGGTAATACTAAAGGGCATTCACGCTTATCTGCAAAAAAGCTATCAACAGCCAAACGCGCACCCGGACAGCTTGGAAAACCGTAGTCATCAAACACAAAAAAACCACCACCAACTAATCGAGGATAAATAAAGTTGCAACAATCCAATACTGACTGGTAAATATCAACGTCCACATGTGCAATAGCAATCTGTTCATTTTCGAGACCTTGAAACGTATCAGGAATAAAACCGGAGTGATAAACTATATTAGCTGCGTTACCAACTCGTGCTCGCACCGCGTTCAAGCTAGTATCAGAAAAATCTCCTTTCCGGTGATAATCACGATCCGGATCAGTTTCCGGCATCCCTTCGAATGTATCGAATAAACACAAGCGCTTACCAGAAGTATCAGCCATTACTTTAGCCAACATCATAGCTGTACCTCCCTTATAAACACCACATTCCCAGAAATCACCGGCCAAATGTCGTGCCTGCAGAGCCAGCGTATAAAGAATCCATACTCGATCAGGCGAGACCAACGAATAAGGAGACACCATGGATATAATTGAGCCAAACTCTCCACCTCCCAGCCAAGGTGAAAATAAAGGTTGATACAAAGCCTTATCTGGCAATTCTTTACGCATGAGAATTCCCACCATCCCTATTGTTAACAACATCAACTATAACTAATAACCCCAAATACCCTGCTGCTTTTTTAATTTTTATCATAACTTATCCTCACCTGAGCTACATAGCCAAAACAACTGAAAATATTTACTTTTTACTTAAAGTTTATTTGCATACAGAACAACTTCACGCCCTATACCCTGCTGCGCGAATGCTGAATACAAACTCGTCAACATAGCACCCGAACCACTATCACTCATGGATTTTTCAAAATTCATCCGTTTGCTATGGCATGCTCGCCCAACTTCATCGTTGCCAATATAATTGGCACCCATAAGCAAAAACATATCGATCGGAAAGGTGGACTCTTTATGAACCACCCTGAAGCCGCACCTCTCTACAAGGCTTGACAGTGAATTGAAATCGAAATAATTGATATGGTGTGGAGGTGCTACCCACCAAGGTTTAAAATCTAAATGGTCGCGTAGCACAAGCTGAAATGGGTTGAAGTCGTTAGGCACAACAATACAAATCATCCCGTTATCGTTTAACTGCTTATGAATCAGTGTCAAAAGTTGCGTAGGATCAGGAATATGCTCCAACACCAAACTCATATTAATGACATCAAAAGCCCCCAATTCTGGAGCTGTTTGTTCTGAATAGAAGCCATGCTCCACATCAAGATTCAACCCTCGACTGTGCTCTGTCGCCTGAATTGACGGTTCAATGCCTTGAACCTGCCAGCCACGCTCCTGTCCGTTAAGCAGAAAAAAACCTGGCCCAGAACCAATATCGAGCAAACTTCGCTGATCATTAGGTAAATACTGCTCCAAAGTTTCATAACGCCGGACATAAACCATATTCCACCACTCCAGATCATCCTGGTAACGCTCTAAATAGAGTGGTTTTTCCTGTTTATAATAGTCGTGTTGATATACATGTTCTAGCTCGTCTACCGTTGGAATGGGGATAATATGCTTAAACCCACAAAGACCACAGCCAATTACATCAAAACCATTATCGGAAGCTACGACCATACCTTCGTGATCCTGCCATTTTTTAATTGCTAGTTCTTCTATCACCTCCTTATTCTCCTATGGTATTATGCGGAACATCAATAAGACTAATTGACTGATCAAGTTCACACCATGCCTCAAACATCAACTCTGCACGTTGCCAGTCTTCTTCTGTATCAATATCCTGAACCTGATACCGAGGTAAAATTAGCGGTATGGCAGCATCTGAAAAAGCTGGAATTTCATTTATAACTGCTTCTGTTCTTGCCCAGTAAAATTGACCTGCATCGTGATAGGCAGATTCCAAGTCTTGTGATCGAGTCATTAAGTGTTCTGGCTGAAACATTGCAACCCCTCCGCTCTCGGTAAGCTTGATAGCGCGCTGAATAGGGAATGGAAAACTGGTCACTGTAAAAGCAATTTGCCTACCCGCGTGCAAAAGCAACTCTAACCCCTTCACCAAATCAGCAGATTTAATAAAGGGAGCTGTCGCGTAAATAGTGCATGCAAATTCCACTTTCCCCAAATTCTTTAAAGTCCATTCAACTGTATGCTTAACTACTGCACCAGTCCCTACATAATCATCAGACAATTCAGTCGGTCTGATAAAAGGCACCTCTGCTCCGTATTCTCTAGCAATAACCGCAATTTCATCATCATCAGTTGAAACAATAATATGATCAAACAAATTAGACTCTATTGCCGCTTCAATAGACCGTACGAGTATTGGTTTCCCACAGAATTCTCTGATATTTTTTCGAGGAATTCGTTTACTTCCCCCGCGAGCGGGAATAATCGCTACTTTCATTTCAACACTTCACTCAATTTTTCAACAATAAAAACCACTTGCTCATCTGTTAAGTCAGGAAAAATAGGCAGTGTAATTGCCGTATCATAGTAACTTTCCGCTTCAGGGAAGTCGCCTTTCCTAAAACCCATTTGCTGATAATAAGGCTGTAAATGCACAGGGATATAATGCACATTAACACCAATACCTAACTGTCGTAATGCTGCAAAAATTTGTTTATGTGATTTTTTCTCTACCGTTAAATGCACACGAATTACAAAAATATGCCAAGCAGAATAACAATCTTCTGACTGATATTGCATATCTAAAGGCAGGGATGATAAAAGCGTTTGATATTGCTGAGCTATTTGATGCCGGCGCTCAACAAAGGCAACTATCCTACCTAATTGCCTTAAGCCTAAAGCAGCTTGTAGCTCGGTTAGACGATAATTAAGGCCCAAATCAATTTGTTGATAATACCAAGCTCCATCTGGCTCGTGAGACATTTTATCGGCATCACGAGTAATACCATGACTTCTGAGCAACTGCATTTTTTTAGCTAATAAAGGCTGATTAGTCATCGCCATACCGCCTTCAGCCGTGGTGATGATTTTCACTGGATGAAAACTAAACACGCTAATATCCGAGTAACAGCAACTACCTATCAATTTATTTTGATATTTACCACCAATTGCATGACAAGCATCCTCAATAACATAAAAACCATATTGCTTAGCTAATCGAGCAATATCCTGCATATCACACGACAAACCGGAAAAATGCACTGGAATCACAATTTTAGGTAATGTTCCTGCTTTTTCTGCTTGTTGTAACTTGCACTCTAAAGCCGAAATACTCATATTAAAAGTGTCAGGATCTATATCAACAAAATCAACCTGCGCACCACAATACAAAGCACAGTTTGCCGAAGCGACAAAGGTATTTGGCGAGGTCCATACCCAATCACCCTCGCCTAAACCCAGCGCAAGACAGGCAATATGTAAAGCTGAAGTGCCACTATTAACTGCCACCGCATAATTGGCCCCCACATAATCCGCAACCGCTTGCTCAAATTTCGGAACAACAGAGCCCTGTGTTAAATAATCAGAGCGTAAAACATTCACAACTGCTTGGATATCTTCTTCTGAAATACTTTGCCGCCCATAAGGAATCATATTTATGCTTTTATTCCATATTTTTGTAACTCTTTAACTGTCAAAAAATGAGGGTTGGTACCTGACTCATATTCAAACCCTTGTTTTACAGGCATGCCTTTTTCACCCAAAGCATTTTCATGAAAATGATTACCCTTATTAGTAAAGCTAATACTCGGCCCTATAACAAAATGGTCATAAAATTCAAAGGTTAAGTGTGAATCATCTTTCGGACACATCACTTCATGTAATTTTTCACCGGGACGTATACCTACTATTTTAATGGGCATATCAGGCGCTATAGAGCACACTAAATCCATAATACGCATAGATGGTATTTTGGGAATATAAATTTCGCCGCCACGCATACGTTGGAAATTTTTAATGACAAACTCTATACCTTCAGGCAAGGTAATCCAAAAACGCGTCATATGTTCATCTGTTACTGGTAGCTCTTTTACACCTTGTGTAATTAAGTTTTTAAAAAAGGGCACGACTGAGCCACGTGAACCCACTACATTGCCATAACGCACAACAGAAAATATAGTTTCATTGTCTCCCGTTATATTATTAGCAGCAACAAATAACTTATCTGAGCACAGCTTTGTCGCACCGTATAAATTAATCGGGTTGGCTGCTTTATCAGTAGATAGTGCAATGACTTTTTTTACATTATTGGCAATTGAGGCTTGAATCACATTATCAGCACCATGCACATTGGTCTTTATACACTCCATCGGATTATATTCAGCGGCCGGCACTTGCTTTAATGCCGCCGCATGAATAACATAATCCACACCTTTCATAGCTAGCTGCAAACGACTTAAATCTCTTACATCACCAATAAAATAACGCATGCAAGGCTGATTAAAGATTTGTTGCATTTCAAACTGTTTTAGCTCATCACGCGAATAAATAATTAAGCGTTTAGGCTGGTAGCGTTTTAATATAGTTTCGACAAATAATCGTCCAAATGATCCAGTGCCACCTGTAATTAGTATACTTTTTTCGTTAAACACTTTATCCCTCTTTTTTCACGCAACAACTTCAAATAGCCAAAGAAACTTCCTTAACCCGAAAGTTCTAATAAGCTGAGAATGTCTACAATTTTTTAAAAATAATTAAATAATGATAATTGCTGTACTTTTGAAAATGACTGCTGAGAAGCTTGCAAAATAGCACTATCCATCTCAAATCGACTAATAGCTTCGGCATAATCTAAATCTTTTACTTCAGACAAGGTAGTCTGCATAGAAATAAGATAGCTTTCATTTTGATTAGCCTGATCATCTAGCGCTCTTAATCTAGCTCCCACTCTTGCCTCTGCTTCTCCAACCCTTTCTAATGTACTATCAAGATCAGCTAAAGCCTCATTAATTGTGCCATGATAAGGCGTTACAGTTCCTTCTAATGCATCAACAAAAGCGCCTAATGTCGCAAAAATATTTCTTGTTGCAGGTGGGGCAGCTGAGGCTGTTGGTATATTTTCAAAGACTGTATAGCCCAAATCACCATCAGCAATACGCCTATCAGGAGCAATTTGAAGTTCCCTTTGCACTTGGCTTCCGGTAAATGTATAAGCAGAATCAAATGTAGATGTTTTAGAAAGTGCGCCCGAAAAAATATATTCGCCGTTAGCGTCCTGAGTGTTTGCTAAAGCTAACATATGAGATTGAATTTGTTTAATTTCTTCAGCAATTGCCGTTTTATCTTCTTGCTTCAGTACCCCTTCATTTAATGCTTGAACTGCAAGGTCTCGTGCCCGTAACAAACTATCTCGACTATTTGTTAATACAGAGCCTTCAAGCCCATTACGCGATTTAGCAACATCTACATTTTCTTGGTACTGTGTTGTCTTATCAATATATTGTTGAAAATCCAACACTTTTTTAGCCGCAATAGGATCATCCGCAGGCGTCAAATTCTTTAAGCCCGTAGATAATTGCATTTGCGTATCGGATACTTTTGCTTGTTGATTAAGCATGGCGTTAACACTTAGCTGCTGCGCCCAAGACGTTGATATTCTCATGCTTATCTCCTGTTTATTCTATTAGTCATCAATATCTAACAAAAAGCATAATTCATTCCATAAAATTTTTACATAATTATATCAATAACATATGAAACCATTCATATAAAATCGTCATTTATTTTCAATTTTTGGATCATAATGTCTAGGGAAATGACTAAGGATTGCCGCCTTCAGATATCTTACTGTTAATAGACAAAAATACAGCTCAGCTTTCAAAAGTAGAAAGCAAAGCTAATATTATTCGTAACAACTTGAAAAATAATGATTAAAAATAATTTTAAGTCGTTCCATAATATCTATTTGTAGATAATATTGCCACTTTAATTTTCTGTTTTAACATAAGCCAAAACATCGTCATTATTGACCTGATAATAAATATCTTCCACTTGTACAGTCACCCCAATCGACGCAAAGGTGATACTATCGCCGAGATAATAATATTCCGCCTGCCAACCACTACTGCTGCGTGTAAAGACTTCTATTTCCACTTTATCTTGCTCAATAAGAACATATTCCTGCAATGTAGGTAAAGATTGATAGGTCACTCTTTTAATAGTTTTATCAATACGCCGGGTAGAGGGTGAAAGCACTTCAATAATAGTCGTTGGCTTAGTTTTGTAGAATTCACTTTCCTTGTCATTATTATCACAAACCACCATCACGTCAGGGTAGTAAAAGTTATTTTGCACTTTGACTTTCATGTCATTAATGTAAGCAGTACAAGGCGCATTCATATGCTTTAAGTCATTTCTAAGTTCTGCAAATAGATTACCTGTGATTTTATTATGCTTATCACTCGCCCCAGTCATCGCATAAATATAGCCATCCATTAACTCATGCCGTACCTGAGCATCTTGCTCAGCATCGAGATATTCATTTTCAGTTATTTGCAATCCAACAGAATGAGCCAACATAGCTTTCACCATAATAAGTACTTTGATTACTTAATTTTACCTTAATCTTTATAACCCATCTTTTATTATTAATACCCTGCCTCTAAAGCAATGATATTATACAAAGAAAAGCAACTGTTCTAACTAAGCGATTTAAAAAATAATAGATTTATCTATTCAACCTATCCGTTATGCAAAATACCTACTTATGAATTTTTGGGAAACAAAGAAGTTATCAGACATGACCACTGAAGAATGGGAGTCTTTATGTGATAGCTGCGGAAAATGCTGCCTGAATAAACTTGAAGATGAAGACAGCGGAGAGATTTTTTTCACCAGTGCGGTTTGTGATTTGATTGATTTAGGTACTTGTCGTTGCACTCGATATTCTGAGCGAACAAGCTTAGTGCCTGAGTGCATAGATTTAAAACAACATGATTTTTCTGAATATACTTGGCTTCCAGCAACCTGTGCTTACCGACTACTCACCGATGGCAAAAAACTGCCTAATTGGCACCCCCTAATTTCCGGTACACAAGACAGTGTACAAGATGCAGGTGTTTCAATTAGTAGCTTTGCCATGAAAGAATCTCAAATAGATGATTTAGAAGATCATATTATTGAGTGGCTGGATTAATAATATTATCAACAAAAAAGTGCAATTCAAGTATTGGCAATTATCAAGTTTTGTGGAAGCAAATTAATCGCGTAATCATAGCTAAAGCCACTCCCACAAATACATAGCCCTATGGATTTAAATACTTATAAACACCCAAAGCAACCACCAACAAAACGACAACAAACCAGCCAATAATATCCATATATTGACGTAATTTTGACTCAAAGCGTTCGCCCCCCCATGCTAGAAGGCCTGCCACCAAGAAAAATCGCGCACCACGACCAAAAAAAGAAGCGAATACAAAGGGCAAAAACAGCATAGATAAAGTGCCTGCCGCAATGGTAAATACTTTATAAGGAATAGGCGAAAAACCAGCAATAAAAATAGCCCAAAAACCCCAGTCTTTGAACCACTGCTCCGCTAATTGGTATTTAGACCAATAATGCGTGCCCTCTAGCCAAGGTTGAATCATGTCAAATAAAAAATAACCAATAGCATACCCTAGCATTCCACCAAGAACAGAAGCCATAGTGGTAATAAGTGCTAAACGCCATGCTTTTTCTTGTTGTGCGAGAACCATAGGTGCCAACATTACATCTGGAGGCACGGGGAAAAACGAAGACTCAGCAAAACTTAAAGCCGCTAAATATTTAGTGGCGTGCCGATGTTTGGAAAACTGAATAACTTTATCATATAGTTTTTTAAACATTATTTCTTACCCGATAAAAAAGGCACAAAACTCACCGGCTCTAAAGACTCTATTTCATACCCCGTTCGCGTACGAATAACCCTTTGCAACTCTTGCACACCTCGCTCTTTACCAATAGGAATCAGCATAATTCCGCCTACAGCCATTTGATCTAATAATGCCTGTGGAATTTCTGGCGGCGCTGCTGCCACTAAAATCCCATCATACGGTGCTTTTTCCGGCCAGCCCCAACCGCCATCACTGTGCAAATAACTCACATTACGCACTTGTAAATCCCACAGTCTATTTTTTGCTTGCTTATAGAGTGGCTCAATACGTTCAACTGAATACACATAATCTACTAACTGCGCCAAAACAGCTGTCTGATAGCCACAGCCTGTACCAATCTCCAGTACATTTTTCATATGTTGATGATCAAGTAATAATTCGGTCATTTTGGCAACAATATAAGGTTGCGAAATAGTTTGTCCGTAGCCTATAGGTAAAGCTGTATCTTCATAAGCCCGACTCGCTAATGCATCATCCATAAATAAATGTCGTGGCACATTGCGCATGGCATCCAAAATTTTATGACTACTAATACCCTGTTCAATCAACCGATCAATCATGCGTTCGCGCGTACGGCGGGAGGTCATGCCAATCCCTTCTGTTTGTAATAAAGCTTTCATGCGGGCAACCAGTCCTTAATCATATCCAGTGCGTCATAACGCGTTAAATCTAATTGTAATGGTGTCACAGATACATAGCCTTGGCTAACTGCGTAAAAATCCGTTCCCGGGCCAGCATCTTGCTCAGCACCTGGCGGCCCAACCCAATAAATAGCACGCCCTCTTGGATCTTGGCTTTGAATAACAGGCTCGGCTTTATGCCTTTGACCTAAACGCGTTGATTGAAACCCCTTAATATCAGACCATGGCAAATCAGGTACATTGACATTTAATAAAATATCTTTTGCCAAAGGTTTATCTAATAAGCGTTGCAAAATAATCTGAGCGACGTTAACCGCTGATGCAAAATGCTGTGGATTACTACTAACCATAGACATAGCTACAGCTGGCAAACCTAAAAATCGCCCTTCTGTTGCCGCAGCAACCGTCCCCGAATAGAGCACATCATCCCCTAAATTCGCGCCATGATTAATGCCTGAAAACACCATATCAGGCTCTTCTTTTAACAAACCAGTAATTGCTAAGTGCACACAATCAGTCGGAGTACCATCCACTTTAATAAAGCCATTGGCCATTTCATGTGCACGCAAGGGCATTTCTAAGGTTAAAGAATTACTTGCAGCACTGCGGTTTTTATCCGGTGCTACTACGGAAATATCGGCAAATGAGCGTAAGCCATCCGCCAGCGCAATCAAGCCTTGCGCCAAATATCCATCATCATTACTCAGCAGAATATGCATTTATTCATTAAACTCTATAAAATCAATTATATTAGCAATTAAACTGACAAAAAACAGCTCACGTGACCAATAAAACTGTAAAAAAAGAAGATAGCCACTTATTTCTTGAGGCCATTGGTAAAGTAAGTCCAATTAAATCGGATAAACATACCTTAGCGCCCACACAAAAACCTAAACCCTACCCGAAGAAAAACGCCCAGCAGATTACCAATAAATTAACGCTTACACCATCAGAATCTGTTGATGCCTTACATGCTGAAGACACGTTAAGCTATACCGCACCAGGACTACAAAAAAATGTCCTAAAAAAAATGCGTCGCGGCCATTATGGGCTCGATGCTGAATTAGACCTACATGGATTAACCAGCGCAGCAGCCAAACGAGAACTTATCAAATTTCTACATTTTTGCGAACAAGATGGCTACCGTTGCGTACGTATTATTCATGGTAAAGGCTACCGCTCAGCAAATAATTTACCCGTGCTAAAAAATGACATCAATATATGGTTAAGACAACACCAAGAAGTACAAGCATTTTGCTCCACCGCACAAAAAGATGGCGGTGCTGGCGCTGTTTTTGTCTTACTACGTTTATCTGATAAATACGGCGATCAGGATGACACCCAATACTAAACGATACCAAACGAAAGGCATCATACCAATTTTATTAAGTAACCTTAAAAACCAAGAAATACTAAGATAAGCAACGACCGCAGAAGCCACTGCGCCAATCGACATAAAATCCCAGCTGACAGCCACATCTGACTGATATAATTCCAAAGCTTTTAAAGAGCCAGCTAAAGCAATCACCGGGATAGATAATAAAAAAGAAAACTTAGCTGCATTTTCACGCGTTAAGCCCAATAGCAAGCCAGCCGTAATAGTAATGCCTGAGCGTGATGTCCCTGGAATTAAAGCAATAGCCTGAAATAGACCCACCATAATCGCATCCACCAAAGTAATCTTAGTTCGCTGTTCTTTAACGCGTTTTTCTGCCCACCATAAGAGTAATGCAAAGATAATAGTTGCGCCTGCAATAACTAAAGGTGAACGTAATGCCTCCTGCATTGCATCAGATAAACTTATCCCAACCAAGCCAACAGGAATTGTGCCTAAACCCACATACCATGCCAATTTAGCATCATCAGTAAAACCCTTTCCTATTAAAGACCCCAGCCATGCACTAATAATCTTAGCTAAATCTTTACGGTAATAAACCACAACAGCAGTCAAAGTTCCAACATGTACCGCCACATCAAATGCTAAACCCTGATCTTCCCAACCCAACAATACTGGCAATAAAATTAAATGTGCCGAGCTTGAAATCGGTAAAAATTCCGTCAATCCCTGTAAAATAGCTAAAGCAAGCGCCTGAAAAATATCCATAAAAAATACCCTGATAGAATAATCATAAAAAACAGTGATAAAATAAAAATCTATTTTACCTTTATTACTTTCCAGTGATTAACATTATGAATAAAAAAGTTTTCTTATTAAGCGCAATACTACTTAGCAGCACACTATTAACTGCCTGCTCAACTCTAACTTTATCAGAAAAGTCAGTAGAAAATACGATAGCAACAGATACGAATACTATTGTTATGAACAATTATCCAACTCGTGACCGCGTAGAATATGTATTTAATTGCATTGCTAAACATGGCGGAAAATTAGACTATATCGTGCAGTATGCTTGTGGCTGTAAGATCGACAAGATTGCTGAAAAATTAACTTTCACAGAATACGAGGCTGCCTCTACTTTTACCATGTTGCGTAGCACGCCCGGTGAAAATGGTTCCGTTTTTCGTGACCCAGCGCAATCTAAAGATTTGCGTACACGCTTAAAAGAAGCTGAAGCTTATGCAGAAAAAAGTTGTTTTGTAAAATAAGAAAACTATTAGGGGGCAGTGCTTCAAGCTACATTCAATGCACTGCGCCCCCCCCCCATAAGCAAATCCTAGTATGACTCATGCCCTAATGACATCAAGCACGCTAGGCTGTACGCTTATTTTTATACCAAAAAACACCTAATAAAATTAATACTAGACTGAAAATTACCATATTGCCTTGCTTAATATAATCAATAACAGTTTCACCGTAATAATAATATAAGCTGAAGAAGCTAACACTAGAGATAGTACAAGCAAGCCAATCAGATAACGCGAATTTTGTGAAATTCATTTTACCTAGTCCAGCGGTTAGAAATAACGCATTTCTGACACCAAAGGGAATAAAACGTCCTATAATTAATGTTATCACGCCATATTTCTGATAATAGGCTGAAATTTTAGCAACCCTCTCAGGCGGAGCCATGCTAGCAAAAAATTTAATTTTCAATAACTTAGGACCCACCTTTCGACCCAGGCCATAACAAATTAAATCAGAAAAATAAGCACCTAAATAAACACCAAAAAATAACTGCACTAAGTATTCAGGGTGATTGCTTGCCAAAATAGCGGCTATAAATAGCATTGCATCTTCTGAAACTGGTATATTTAAGCCAGCCAAAAGCAAAGTGCCAAAAATAATAAAAGGCGCATATTGAATGTTAGCCTGAATAATTTGAATCAGTTCTTCCATTGGCTCTCTCTGTTTAATCTAAGTATCTGCAGGAATTGACAGTATTACAAGGTGTAATAAGGAATGCTAGGTAAAAAAGTGGGAGCAGCTTTAGCCACGATGTCGCGACTAAAGCTGCTCCCACAAAACAGTTATAACCCCATGCGATTAGGTGCGCTTCCTAAGCAGGCATTGAATCAATAACACTAACTAGCAACCGTTCTATACGCTGAATTGAAATATAATAAAGGCTCACCCTCATTACATTGAGAACTTTGAATTTCACCGATAATCACCCAGTGCGTCCCTGCTTTAACTTGCTGCACTACCGTACATTCAAGGCTTGCTAAACAGTTTTCAAAAACTGGTTGGCCTAATTCCCCTTCATACCAAGCAGTATTAGCAAAACGCTCTTCCATACTACTACCACCGGCAAATTGATTGGATACTTGCTCTTGAGCTGCCGTTAGAATATTCACGGCAAATTTTTTACTTTCTAAAATAGCAGCTCCCGTTTCTGCAGTTTCATTGAGACAGACTAAAATTTGTGGCGGATCCATTGATACGCTGGCAAAGGAGGTTGCAGTCATACCTTGCTCTCCTTTGGAAGAATTTGCAGTTACCACTGAAACACCACTTGCCCAAAGTTTAAGTGCATTTTTAAATTCTTGATTATTAATCGCCATAACTCACCTCTTTTTAAATATTTGTTACTTATAACCTAAGTGTAAAATTCATACTTAGCACCGAATAAACCTGTGTTACTGCTTTATTCTTAATTGCATAATTTAATCACAAGACAGAGTTAAGGTATAATCATTTCACAATTTGATCAGGGACTATGATCTTATCAACAAACAACCCATTCCACTTACAAATAAATAGACTTGGAGATGTTTATGCCCATAAAGAAAATGGCTGATTTAGATTTAAAAGGGAAGCGCATTTTAATTCGTCAGGACCTTAACGTACCTGTTAAAGACGGAAAAGTGACCAGTGATATTCGTATTCGTGCCAGTATTCCTGCCATTGAATTAGCATTAAAAGCCAATGCAGCCGTTATGCTAATGTCTCACTTAGGTCGCCCGACAGAAGGCGAGTTTGATAGCAATGCTTCATTACAACCTGTTGCGCAACGCTTATCTGAACTGTTAAATAAACCAGTACGTTTACAAAAAGACTGGATTGATGGCATAGATATTCAACCAGGCGAAGTGGTTTTATGCGAAAACGTTCGCTTTAATATTGGTGAAGGTAAAGATAGCGCTGAGCTCGGCAAGAAAATGGCTGCTTTATGTGATATTTTTGTCATGGATGCTTTCGGTACCGCTCATAGAGCCCAAGCCTCAACACATAGTGTTATTAAATATGCCAAAGTTGCTTGCGCTGGACCTTTATTATCAGCTGAACTTGATGCACTGGGTAAATCATTAAGTCACCCTGAAAAACCGCTTATGGCGATTGTTGGTGGCTCTAAAGTTTCCACTAAATTAACCGTTTTAAAATCACTTGCAGAAAAAGTAGACCAACTTATTGTAGGCGGTGGAATTGCCAACACCTTTATTGCAGCCGCGGGTTATTCAGTAGGAAAATCCCTTTATGAAGCGGACTTAATCGATGACGCAAAAGCATTAATTGCTGCTGCAAAAGTCAATAATTCAGATATACCTATTCCTGTTGACGTTGTCTGTGCAAAAGAATTTTCTGATACTGCTGTCGCTACTGTTAAAAAAGTAACGGATATTGCCGATGACGATATGATTTTAGATATTGGCCCTGAAACAGCAAAACAATATGCTGAAAAATTAGCCACGGCAAAAACTATCGTTTGGAATGGCCCTGTAGGTGTTTTTGAAATTGAGCAATTTGCTAATGGCACAAAAGTATTGGCGCACGCTATTGCTGATAGCAGCGCTTTCTCTATTGCGGGCGGTGGCGACACCTTAGCAGCGATTGATAAATATGCAATTAACGATAAAATTTCTTACACTTCAACAGGGGGTGGCGCTTTCTTAGAGTTCCTAGAAGGCAAAGAATTACCGGCAATTACAGCACTCGAAGCTAAAAGTTAGAAATTATATCAGCGGCGTGAAATTAGATAGGTTAGCTTTTGAGCTTCGCTACTGAAGCTCTCAACGCGTATTGCTACCCCTATAATTTCCCGCCCACCCATATATTTGTAGCACAAAACGATCATTGTAAAAAATATTGCCTGAAATATTTATAGGCCTTAGCACAAATTACACTCCCTAAGTACTAAAAAATATCTTATAATACTTAGCTGAATTTTATTAAATCCATATAAAGGTTTAAAAATGGCAAGAGTTACCGTTGAAGATTGTTTAGATAATGTTGGCAACCGTTTTGAGTTAGTATTACTCGCAGCAAAAAGGGCGCGCCAACTAGAAAAAGGGGCTGAAGAATTTGTTCCGCGCGGCAAAGATAAAGTAACTGTTATCGCACTACGTGAAATTGCTGAAGGACATGTCACCAATGAAAATATCGATATGTTACATCAAGTAGGAGAACCTTCCGATAATTATTTCTCTTCAATCTAATCAATGAATGCTCAGGCCACAACATCTAATCTCGGTAACCCAGATAGTCCTGAGCACATCCTTTTTATTCAGCTGAGTGCCTTACTCAGCGAGTATTTAGAACCTCTCCAGCTCAAACAAGTTCAACAAGCTTACCAGTTTGGCGAACAACACCACTTAGGTCAATTCCGAAAAAGTGGCGAAGCTTATATCTGCCACCCTCTCGCTGTCGCAATTTCTCTCGCAAAAATGCGTATGGATGTACATGGCATTATGGCTGCCATTTTGCATGATGTCATTGAAGATACCGATGCTAGCAAACAAGACATCATAGAATTATTTGGTGACGATGTTGCTGAGTTAGTCGATGGTGTCACCAAACTCACTCAATTAAATAGTATTACTAAAGCAGAGGCACAAGCAGAAAACGTACGTAAAATGTGCTTAGCAATGACTAAAGATTTACGCGTTATTATGGTTAAGCTTGCTGACCGTTTACATAACATGAAAACTTTAGGCGTCATGCGTCCTGATAAAAAATTTCGTATTGCCAAAGAAACACTAGATATTTACACGCCTATTGCTAATCGCTTAGGCATGAATAAAATTCGTCACCAGTTAGAGTCTCTCTGCTTTGAAGCGATGTACCCTATGCGTCATCGTATTCTAAAACAAGCGATCCAAAAAGCACGCGGTCATCGCAAAGAAATTATTGAAACAATTAATAATTCAATCAGTAATCGCCTAGAGCAAGCTGACGTTGTTTGCGAAGTACATGGTCGAGAGAAACATCTCTATAGCATTTATAACAAAATGCACCTGAAAAAACTTTCTTTCTCAGATATTTTCGATGTCTACGCGTTTAGGATTCACTGCGAAGATGTAGATACCTGCTACCGTGTTCTTGGTATTGTACATAACCTATTTAACCCTATCCCAGGAAAATTTAAAGATTATATTGCCTTACCAAAAGCAAATGGTTACCAATCCTTACATACGGTTTTAATAGGCCCTTATGGAGTACCTATTGAAATACAAATCCGCACCCATCAAATGCACCGCATGTCAGAATCTGGTATCGCTGCACACTGGCTGTATAAATCTGAAAACGGTGAAAATGGGGAAAACGCTAATTCTAAAACACGCGCGGCAGAGTGGGTACATGATTTACTAGAAATTCAAAAAACAGCAGGTAATTCACTCGATTTCATCGAAAGCTTAAAAATCGACTTATTTCCACAAGAAATTTTCGTTTTTACCCCACAGGGTAATATCATAAAACTACCACGCAAAGCGAGCATTGTTGATTTTGCTTATGCTGTGCATACTGATATAGGCAACTCCTGTGTTTCTGCACGCATTAATAAACGACTCGTTCCTTTGCAGTCCCAACTGGATAATGGCGTAACAGTAGAGGTGATTACAGCATCTTGGGCACGCCCCAACCCACTGTGGCTTAATTACGTTATAACCACTAAAGCGCGTACTGGTATCCGCTCATATCTCAAGCATTTCAAACAACAGGAAGCAATTAATTTAGGTCGCCGCCTATTAGAAAAAGAATTATCTGACCTTGGTAAGCACGTAGATGACATTACTGAAGAAATGCAAGCCCAGCTATTGACGGCACTAAAATACACAACGATGGATAACTTACTAAGCGACATCGGCTTAGGCAATAAAATGCCATTTTTAGTCGCTAAGCAGCTCAACCAAGAAGATATTCATGCCCAAATAAAACTAAACGACAACGAAACACGCAAGGAAAGTCCTCTTATTATTAAGGGAACTGAAGGCATGATCGTTACTTTAGCAAAATGTTGCCGCCCTATTCCTGGTGACCCAATTATTGGCTACTTTAACCCCGGAAAAGGTATTGTTGTCCACAATCATGAGTGCCACAACACGCCAGACGGGCGTAAAAGACAAACCGACTGGCTAGAAGTTGAATGGTGTCCTGAAGCTTCGGGCGACTACCCTGCAGAAATACGTATCGAACTCGAAAACAGACGCGGTACATTAGCAACTATTGCCTCGACCATATCACAAATGGACTCCAACATAGAAAACGTCTATATTGCTGACCAAGATGCTCGTGTATCGGTTGACCTTGTGACTCTAACCGTAAAAGACAGGGTACATTTAGCCAATATTATGCGTCAATTAAAAAAATTACCTATAGTCTTAAAAATCACTCGAACAAAAGCCTAAGGAGTTACTCATGGAAAAACAAATCATTCAAACAAATGCTGCACCACAAGCAATAGGCACTTACTCACAAGCGATTAAGGTTGATAATACTGTCTATTTATCAGGTCAAATCCCACTAGACCCAGCAACGATGGAAATAGTGAGTGGTGATATTAGCGTACATATCCGGCGCGTCTTTGATAACTTGCAAGCCGTTGCACAAGCATCAGGCGGTGATTTAGCGGACATTGTTAAACTGAATGTATTTTTAACTGATTTAACTCACTTCCCAATTGTTAATGAAATCATGGGGCAGTACTTTACACAACCCTATCCTGCTCGTGCAGCTGTTGGTGTTGCCGCTTTACCTAAAGGTGTTGGCGTAGAAATGGATGCCATTATGATTTTAAGAGCACCTGAATATCATTAAATATTGCTGCAACGAACTGGCATAGTCCGCTGCTAACCCCAATGCTGTTGACTTAAGAGTAAGGGATCAAAATTTAATAATATCCGCAAGCACTGCCAGTCCCTTGAGGACTGGTAGTGCTACATAACCTAAAGTTTTGGGTTTTACTGAATGCGCATTCCTAAGCACCCTCGCATATACTCATATACTTTACCCCTAAAAATATGGACTCACAGGACACCCTAAATCAGTCAGTCGCATCATTAAAAGGTATTGGTGGGCAATCTGTAGTCCGTTTAGAAAAATTAGACATACGTCGTATCCGTGATTTAATTTTTCACCTCCCTTTACGCTATGAAGATCGAACCCATATTCAAGCGATAAATTCCCTTAACCCTGGCTCGCACGCATTAATCTGTGCCCGCGTTATTTCCAGCACTATTCTCGACCGTGGGCGGCGTTCATTAGTCTGCCAAATTACCGATGATACTGGCTACTTAAGCTTACGTTTTTTTCATTTTAGCGCTAGCCAACACAACAACTTGAGCCCAGGCACTCTATTGAGTTGTTTCGGTGAAATAAAAGATGGCTACTCGGGCTATGAAATGATTCACCCCGAATACAAAATCATCAAAAATCCAGAAGATTGTATTACCAATGATACCTTAAGTGCTATTTACCCTCTTACTGAAGGGTTACGTCAATCCAGCATTAGAAAAGCGGTACAACAAGCATTAACTTTATATAACAATAACACTGAAGTATTACCGGACTTACTTCCCAGCGCTTTATTAAATCGTTATAACTATCCCAGCCTTGATCAAGCATTAAATACATTACATATGCCCGCTGCGGGAGTTTCTGTTGATACCCTACAAAACAGTCAAAACCCAGCTTTAACGCGCCTTGCATTTGAAGAATTTATTGCTCACCAGCTCAGTCAATTACATAAAAAAAAGAGCGAGCAACATTGGCAAGCACCCTTATTAAAAAGCACACAACAGCAGAGCAAGCAATTCCTCGATGGCTTACCGTTTCAACTAACCAAAGCACAGCAACGCGTTATTCAAGAAATAAAAGCCGACTGTAGCAAAAACAGTCCTATGCTACGCCTAGTTCAAGGCGATGTTGGCTCTGGAAAAACCGTCGTTTCTGCTTATGCCGCTTTACTGGCACTTAGTAGCAATTACCAAATTGCTATTATGGCGCCAACCGAATTATTGGCCGAACAACATTTACGCAATTTTAGTCAGTGGTTTAAAAGTTTTGACACGCAAATTATCTATTTAACTGGACAACTTAAAGGTAAAAAACGCGAACATGCTTTAACAGCTATCAATGATGGGAGTGCCGGCCTGATTATTGGCACTCATGCTTTATTTCAAGATGCGGTGAATTTTGCTCGCTTAGGCTTGATTATTATTGATGAGCAACATCGTTTCGGCGTTAATCAACGTATGGCTTTAAGAGATAAAGGGCACAATAATAATAGTAAGCCACATCAGTTAATTATGACCGCAACCCCCATCCCCAGAACCTTAGCCATGCTGAATTATGCAGATCTGGATATTTCAATTATTGATGAATTACCGCCCGGTAGAATTCCAGTAGTCACACGCGCTATCGCTTCTGAGCGTCGACCAGAGATTATTGCCAAAATTACTAACTGGGTTAAGCAAGGGCGACAAGCCTACTGGGTTTGTACTTTAATTGAAGAATCGGAAGTATTACAATGTGAAGCTGCCGAAGATACTGCAACCATGCTTGCTGAAATGCTGCCGCATGTACGTATAGGCTTAGTACATGGCCGCATGAAAGCAACAGAGAAAGACCAAGTCATGCAGGCCTTTAAAGCGCATAAGCTGGATTTATTAGTTGCCACCACAGTAATTGAAGTCGGGGTTGATGTCCCAAACGCAGGGTTAATGATTATTGAAAACCCTGAACGCCTAGGCTTATCTCAACTACACCAATTGCGCGGCCGTGTTGGGCGTGGCTCTGAAGATAGCTTTTGCATTCTCATGTATCAATCCCCGTTATCCAAAACGGCAGGCGAGCGCCTTAATATATTAAGAGAAACTAGCGATGGTTTTCTTATTGCAGAAAAAGACTTAGAATTACGTGGCCCTGGAGAAATGATGGGGACCAAACAAACCGGTCAACTGCAATTTAAAATAGCCAATTTAGAACGTGATGCCGCCTTATTAGAGGACGTTAGTGCTGCGGTTAAAATTATTCAAGAAACTTGCCCAGAAAATATTCAGCCTCTCATTGAGCGCTGGCTAGGTACCACCACCAAATATGCAGAGGTTTAACTCGATTGCACAATATAAGTAGTTTATACAGCAAAGAACCCACCTGGTTTTGTAATCGCTTAAGAAGTCGCTTAAATATCCCCAATAATGCTGCTTCATGGGTTTTTGAAGCTGGCTCGATTACTCAGCGCTTAAGAAATTACTACGGCCAGCACGTGCGTGTGCAAGTATTAAACAACACTTGGCAGCGCTCATTTATATCAGAAAGTCGACTACTAAAATTACCTCAAGCAAAATATTCACTAACTCGTGAAGTGCTATTACTGGTTGATGATACACCGCTAGTGCTTGCGCGTACTATACTACCTAAGCGTACAATTCAAAGCGCACAACACAATTTATCACATTTAGGCTCACGCCCTTTAGGTGAGGTTATTTTTTCCTACCCAAAACTAGAACGCTTGGCTCTAGAAATCAGCCATGTTTCTCCTCGTGCATGGCACCCTGAAATACAACAGTTAGCCCAAATACAGCAGCCCTTATGGGGACGTAGAACTATTTACGCTATTCACCATCACCCAATGCTCGTTAGTGAATTCTTTTTACCCGAAATTTTAAATCAATAAAGAAGGATAGTATGCGCTACTTACACACTATGGCCAGAGTAAAAGGCTTAGAAGCTGTTTGGTTAAACTTTAAACAAATTTTGCAACAGTTTAGACGCGCCACCCTACCTCATGAAATACTTGGAACTCCTTATAGTGGCCCCCAATACTTAAGGAGCGATTTAGCTCAAAATATAGGTTGGCTATAGGGGGTTATTATTATGAGTACAAAACGAAAATCACACAGTGCAAGATTTAAGGCAAAAGTTGCCTTAGAAGATTATAAAGGCGATAAAACAGCAGTAGAGCTAATTTCCGCACATAAAATCTCTTCAGGCCAGGTGATTACTTGGAAGAAATGTTTGATCGATGGTGCAGCTTAGTTATTTGAATCAGAGCGTGCTAAAACAAAAGTATGAAGCCATTAGTATTCGTCGCCAGTGTGAGTTGTTGGGACTCAATCGTTCAACGCTCTACTATCAGCCAACACCTGTATCAGATGAAGAATTACAGGTGATGAGACTGATTGATAAGGTCTATACGCGTTGCCCATTTTATGGTTCGCGTAGGATTGCGGCACAGCTGACGCGTGAGCGTGATGACCCTTGGAATCGAAAGCGTATTCAAAGGCTTATGCGTATCATGGGGATACGTGAGGTTGCACCTGGGGCTAACACCAGTAAGACTCATCCAGAGAATAAGGTTTACCCCTACTTGTTGCGTGGCCGGTTAATTGATAAAGTAAATCAGGTCTGGAGCACTGATATTACTTATATTCCAGTGACCAAGGGGTTTATGTATTTGGCTGCAGTGACTGATTGGCATAGCCGCTATGTCTTGTCGTGGGAACTATCTAACACGATGGATACAACGTTCTGTATTGATGCGTTAGAGTGATGTGAGTACCCCAGAGATTTTCAATACAGACCAAGGCGCTCAATTTCCTAGCCTTTCATTCACAAAAGTCTTACTGGATAAGGAAAGTAAAAATCCACGTTCTTAGAACGTGGTTTTGATTGCACCCTAGAAGGGTGTAATGACTAGCCCTCTTAGAAGGCTAGTCCATTGCCGCCTATTATTAATTTTACGTCTTAACTTAGGACTCTAAGTCCTTTTCTATTTTCTCTTGAAACTTTACATATTTGCGTATCATTTCTGCATCAACTCCTACTGTATCAACACAATACCCTTTAGCCCAAAAATGATTCCCCCAATAAGGTTTCTTTTTC
>JALSLH010000069.1 GCA_026988435.1 Methylophaga sp. | reverse complement strand
TTACTGTGCATTTGGCAACAGATTTCGCACCCTCAGAACAAGCTTCTGCAACCTCTGCCTGCCAATAATAATGACAAATTCAGTGCTTTCGCTGACGAATGTGAGTAAAAGCTTTTTTCGTGGAAATCAGCAGATTTCAGCTTTAAAGAATGTTTCTTTTTCAATCAGACCTGGACAAGTAACAGGGTTGATTGGCCCCGATGGCGCAGGAAAAACTACACTTCTACGTTTAATTTCTGGGCTTCTTAATGCCGACACTGGGCAGGTATCTGTATTAGGTTTTGATACGCGTTCTGATTCATTACTTATTCAAGCTTCTATCGGTTATATGCCGCAACGATTTGGTCTTTATGAAGATCTCACTGTTCAAGAAAACTTAGATTTATATGCAGATCTGCAAAATATATCAAAACAAGATCGTGTAGAGCGCTTTGTTGAATTAATGCATATGACGGGGCTGAAACCTTTTGTAAATCGTTTGGCTGGAAAATTATCAGGTGGAATGAAACAAAAACTGGGCTTAGCCTGTACATTAATTAAATCACCTAAGTTGCTACTATTAGATGAAGCGACCGTGGGCGTTGATCCTGTTTCGCGTAGAGAATTATGGGAAATTGTCTATTCACAAGTTTCACAATCAGCAATGACTGTTTTATTAGCGACGGCTTATTTAGATGAAGCTGAGCGTTGTGATGACGTGGTGCTATTACATGAAGGTGAGTTAATCAAACAAGCGCCCCCACAGCAATTTACTGATGAAGTTGTTGGACGCGTATTTCACATTAGTTCGACCACTCAAAGCCATCGTTCTTTGCAAACTGAGTTAAGCCAGGCTGATGGTGTGCTCGACGCACTAATTGATACCGAATCAGTCCGTGTAATAATGCAAAAAAATAAACAGGCTGACATTGCACATATTTTACCCAATCATAAAAACATGATTGTTACTCCTATAAAACCACATTTTGAAGATGCTTTTATAGCAATGTTAAAAACAAAACCTGCTTTGCATCAACAATCATTGAAGCATAAAACAGACAGTGAAAATGTAGATGAAGATGTAATAAAAGTAGAACATCTAGTTCGTCAGTTTGGCGATTTTATTGCCGTAAATGATATCGGTTTCTCAGTAAAACGTGGGGAAATATTTGGTCTATTGGGTGCTAATGGCGCAGGCAAGTCAACCACCTTTCGAATGTTATGTGGTCTGTTACCAGCATCAAGTGGCAAGCTATCTATTGCAGGCAAAGATTTACGTGTAGCCTCAGCAGATGCTCGAAGCCGTATTGGTTATATGGCACAGAAATTTTCTTTGTATAGTCAATTATCAGTGCAACAGAATCTAAAATTTTTTTCCAGTGCTTACGGTTTGAAGAGTCATCAACAGAAACAGCGTATTGATTGGGCACTAACGACCTTTGAATTAGAAAATTACCGTGATACTAATGCAGGTTTATTGCCGTTAGGTTTTAAACAACGCCTTTCATTTGCAGTTGCTCTGATGCATGACCCCGATATTTTATTTCTTGATGAACCTACTTCAGGTGTTGATCCGCTTGCCCGACGTGAATTTTGGGAGCGCACCAATATGTTGGCAGAAAGTGGCGTCACCGTTTTAGTGACAACTCATTTTATGGAGGAAGCCAATTATTGTGACCGATTGGTTATTATGGAAAGCGGAAGAATTTTATCCAGTGGCACGCCTAAGCAGTTAAGAGCTCAAGCTAAAACGATAGATAAGCCTGAACCAACAATGGAAGATGCGTTTATATACCTGATAGAAAAAAGGCAAAATCATGATTCATAAGCGATATCCAGCATTGATGCGACTATCAGGCTTGATCCGCAAAGAAATGTGGCAAATCATTCGTGATCCATCCAGCATTGGGATCGCTTTTCTTATGCCACTATTGTTATTGCTGCTCTTTGGCTATGGCGTATCGCTCGATGCTAAAGATATCAAGCTAGGGATTGTAATTGAAAAACCAGATCTAACGACACAATCACTTTCAGGTTCTTTTGAACGTTCAGATTATTTCAAACCCTCTTATTTCACAACAATTCAACAAGCTCAGCGTGCTTTAGAAGAAAGAAAAATTACTAGCATTCTGTGGTTGCGTAATAACTTTTCTAAACAATTGATAGCCGGTCAAGATGCCCCTATTTCAGTCCTTATTAACAGTGTAGATTCTAATCAAGCTCATATTACCAAAGGCTATATCCAAGGTGTATGGCTTGCATGGCTAAATCAATATTCCACTGTGCAAGGGAAGCCACTTCCATTACCTGTCACCTTAGAACAGCGGGTTTGGTTTAATGCTGCACTATCAAGCCGAATGTTTTTAGTGCCGGGCATTATTGCGATCATTATGACTTTGATTGGCTCACTTTTGACGGCGATGGTGGTTGCTCGCGAATGGGAACGCGGCACAATGGAAGCATTAATGGCAACACCACTACGAATGAGTGAGATGCTACTCGGCAAACTTATTCCTTATTTTATTTTAGGTATGGCAGGTATGTTTTTCAGTGTTGCTCTTGCTATTTGGCTGTTCAATGTACCTTTCTTGGGTTCATTTTGGCTATTAACTGTTAGCTCAGCTTTATTTATGCTAGTTGCACTTCTAATCGGCTTATTGATCTCAATACTATCTAAAAATCAGTTCGTTGCAGGGCAGATCGCCATTTTAGTGACCTTTTTGCCAGCATTTATTTTGTCAGGATTTCTATTTGACATTAATTCCATGCCAACAGCGATACAATTTATCACCCATATTGTCCCTGCCCGTTATTTTGTTGCTATATTACAAACTCTTTTCCTTGCAGGCGATGTTTGGCCGGTAATTTTAAGTAATTTAGCTGCATTATTGATCATGTTCTTGTTCTTCTTTGCCATTGTTTGGCGTAAATCCTATAAACGTTTGGATTAATGAATAATGCGATATATTCTAGCCCTAGCCATTAAAGAATTTTTGGCTCTTTTTCGTGACAAACGTAGCCGACTAGTGATTATTGGCCCGCCTATTATGCAATTGATTATATTTGGTTTTGCGGCTACTTACGATCTCAACCATGTTCCTATTGCTATTTATAATCAAGATCAAGGGCAATATTCACGGGACTTTATCAGCCACATTGAAGGCTCAACTAATTTTGATATTATCAAAACTATTAATCATGATAGTGAAATCCCCCCACTTATTGATAATAGAGATGCGTTAATTGTCATCACTATCGGGCCAAACTTTAGTGCTGATCTTAATCACCGTCACCACGCTTCCATACAAGCTATATTGGATGGACGCAATTCCAATACAGCTATGATTGCTCTAAATTATTTACGTAACATCCTATTAGACTATAATCGTGATTGGTCAGAAAAGAATGGGATTAGTGCTGGCTCTAAAATACAGCTTGAAACCCGTAGTTGGTATAACGAAAATCTACGTTCGCAATGGTTTATTATTCCTGGCATTGTGGGGTTATTAACATTGGTCGTAACATTAATCGTCACCGCCCTTTCTGTTGCCCGAGAACGAGAAGAAGGTACATTCGATCAATTACTAGTGACCCCCATGAGACCAATCGAAATACTATTAGGTAAAGCGATCCCCGGTATTGTAATTGGATTGGTTGAAGCCTCATTTATTATTCTGGTCGCCGTGCTCCTATTTGATATTCCTCTGCGCGGCAATCTTGGCGCACTTTATCTGGGACTCGCACTATTTATCCTTTCAGCAACAGGCTTAGGCTTGATGATTTCAGCTATTGCTGTCACTCAGCAACAAGCCGTAATGGGCGCTTTTTTATTATTGGTTCCTGCCGTTATTTTATCTGGTTTTTCTACCCCCATTGCTAATATGCCTGAAGCATTACAGTGGTTGACCTTGCTTGATCCTCTTCGGTATTTTTTGATTATCGTGCGGGGTGTTTTTCTTGAGGGCGATAGCTATCTGCTACTGTTCAATCAATATTGGCCCATGGCTATAATCGGTGTCGTTTCACTTAGTTTTGCAGGATGGTTATTCCGTCATAGAATGTATTAAATGAATTTTTTAACCCGCTTTCTGACGATCAGAACACTAAAAAAACATGCCATTCCTTATACGCTTTGGCGTGATGTCACCTCACAAATTCCTTTAGTACAAATACGCACAAATAAAGAAAAAGCACGGCTTAGATTATTAAGCACTTTGTTTATTCATAAAAAATCATTTACTGGCGCCCATGATTTAACCATAACGCTTGAGATGGCGATTACAATAGCTTCTCAAGCCTGTATCGAAATTTTATATTTAGGCTTAAATGCCTTTCGTGGCTGGATAGAAATAATTATTTATCCTGCGGCATTTGTAGTTCAGCGAGATACGATAGACGAAAATGGCATTATGCACAAACAAGTCAATACTCTAAGCGGTGAATCATGGGGGAAAGGGCCGGTTATTTTATCTTGGGAAGATGTTATTAAAGACAGCTATACCTTACACCTATACCCGTGACCATTCAATCTGCAGAATTCAGCAGGAGAAGAAGCCATACTATTCTAGGCATAAAGTCGCAGAATTAGTCATTCTAATTTAAGACTTTATAACGACGAAGAGTGTGGCTTATTCTCTTGCCCTGTGGGAGATTAGCACAAGCGCCAGTGCCGCTTGACAAGGACTCGTCATTGCCTTCACATTGCGCCTTGCTCTGACGCTTGTGCTAAACTCTGAAATCTACAGATTGAATGGTCACGGGTATGAGCCATAATATTATCATTCACGAATTTGCCCATAAATTAGATATGTTATCGGGTAGGGCAAATGGTCAACCTCCTCTACCACCTAATATGTCGAAAGAAAAATGGTCTAAATATTTAGGAGGAGCGTATGAAAGATTAGTTAGCCAAGTTAATCATCACGAGCACAGCTATATTAATAATTATGCCGCAACTAATTCAGCAGAGTTTTTTGCTGTTTGTTGTGAATATTTTTTTACGGCACCCCATATCCTTGAATTACATAGCCCTCATGTTTACCAGCAATTACAGTCGTATTTCAGGCAAAACCCTGCTGAATTGTAGGGTGAGCAGGCTGGATCTCGGGTATACTGCCTGTTTAAATTCAGAATTAGGTTAAAAATGAGAATTTGTGCTGTAGATCTTAAAGCGAACGATGCCATTATTTGTTTAATGTCACTCACTAATGGATTATATAACCTACATGATTGTCGAGTAAAAAAACTATCAATTGCTGATGCGACAAGTACTGAGCAGCTCAGAAAATTTCAATTTGATTTTGTACAATTAATGAAAGATTATCAAATTGAAAATATTGTTATTCGTGAGCGCATGACTAAAGGTAAATTTGCTGGTGGTGCAGTTAGCTTCAAATTAGAAGCCACTATTCAGCTATCGGAACAACTTGAAGTTTCACTTCTATCTCCTTCTAAAACAAAAGAAATAATTAAGAATAGTCATGTTAAAATGAGTTTTGAAGAAACCGGCTTAAAGCAATTTCAAGAGCAAGCATTTATGACTGGTTTTGCTTTTCTTGAACAACGATAATAAAAAATAGTTCAGCTAGAAGCATTTTGTGAAGACACTATTTTCAGGTTATCTATCTTTGAAAAATTGCTCTACATCTTCAACTTTCTGTGTAATAGGCATTGCTGGCAGACTACGTAAAAAAAGCTTTCCGTAGGGTTTAGTCAGAAATCTAGGATCACAAAGTACTAATACACCATAATCTTTGGGATCACGTATTAACCTTCCAATGCCTTGCTTAAGTTGAATAACGGCTGATGGGATCTGGATACTAGAAAAGGGGTTACCGCCCCGCTCCCTTAGTGCATCAATACGGGCTTGCAACACGGGATCACCTGGGGAAGCAAAAGGAATCTTATCAATCATTACGCAAGATAAGGCTTCACCACGCACATCAACGCCTTCCCAGAAACTGTTTGTTCCCAATAAGACGGCATTGCCATGCTGACGAAAATCATCTAATAGTTTTGCTTTTGATGCCGTGCCTTGCACCATTAATGGATAATCTATTTCAGCGAGCGCATCTGCAACAATATTCATTGCACGGTAGCTGGTAAATAATAGAAAGGTTCGCCCTTTACTGTATTCGATAATCTGCTTTGCTAAATCTACAATATGCTGATTATAGTCAGCATCTTTAGGTTCGACAGGTATATGAGGCATATACAGCAGGCTTTGTTTTTCAAAATCAAAGGGGCTTGGCCATATTTTAGTTTCAGCATCGACAATGCCTAACTGCTGACTAAAATTATTAAATTTTCCTGCAACAGTGAGTGTTGCTGAAGTGAAAATCCATGCCGTGGGTTTTTCATCCATCCACTCTTGAAAATAATGGCTGACTTCGTGCGGCGTAGCGTGTAAAACTAAGCCCGTAGCGCGAATATCAGCCCATAAAATCATATTATCATCAGGCTTTGTTTGATCAAAATATTCTAATAAACTTATTAATTCATCACAGCGTACGTGGCATTGTTGCAAGCCTTTGCCCCGCTCTGCAGCCAATTCAAGTTGTTCTAATAAATCATTTAAACAGCTAACAAGATCCGCTAATTTTACTTTGACACCTAATTTTTCAAGGATCTGAAGCCAAGGCGTTCGCTGCTCATTATCGCCGATGCTGGTACGCAAGCTGTGTAGTGCCGCTTCCACTTTATCTGCGTAATCTCGTATTTTTCCCATATCTTCAGCATCTTGTTCCATTTCGCTGATGCTGTCTCTGCACAATTCTTGAATTTGATGGCTGCTGACACGGTTACCTAAAAATTGGCTCGCGATGTCGGGGAGTTGATGCGCTTCGTCTATGATATAGGCATCAGCACTAGGCAGAACCTCGCCTTGGCCAGAGGCTTTTAAGGCCATATCAGACATTAATAAGTGATGGTTAATAACAACAATATCAGCTTCTTGTGCCTTTTTTCTTGCTTCAAGCACAAAACATTCATCATAATTAGGGCATTCTTGCCCTAAGCAATTATCAATTGTCGACGTTACTTTTGACCACAGTGGCGATTTATCTTCTAAAATATCACTTTCGCTTAAATCACCACTATTTGATAAATCAGCCCATTCGGCCAGCGCTTGCAGTATCTGATAATGATATTTTTGCTGTGGATCGGTTTGTGCTAAATCGAGTCGATAATGACAAAGGTAGTTGCTGCGCCCTTTTAATAATGCGGCTCGAAATGGCGTGGCCAGCGCTTTTCTTAATGTAGGTAGATCTTTATTAAAAAGCTGATCTTGCAAGTTTTTTGTGCCCGTAGAGATAAATACTTTTTGGCCAGATAATATTGCTGGCGCCAGATAAGCGTAAGTTTTGCCTGTACCTGTCCCCGCCTCTGCAATTAAAGTCGTGCTTTCGGCTAATGCTTTTTCAATAGTGTTTGCCATCTCAAGCTGCTGGTCACGAGGGGCATAGTCTTTAATATGTGTTGATAATAAACCGCCTTCATTAAATATATTGTTCATTAATTATGTGCCTAGTCTGATATTGATGGCCCAAACGACCAAGCATCCCAAAATAAAAAATGTCGAGATATAGCCCATCACATGTAATTGATAGCGCTTTACTAATTTTTCTTCTGATAGTGTTGAGAGTATAAAAGCATGGTCTTTATTTTCTGTCATTTTCATTAAATTAAGGGCTTGTTGACTTTCCTGTTGACCATATTCACTACGCACTTGTCGCTCTGCCGCTAAGCGAACGCGTTGCCATTCTTGCTCACTCAGTTGCCCATTATTATCTTTATCATATTTAAGTAGTAATAAATTAGGCGCTTTCTTCCATTTTCGTAATAGCTCGGCAACATGGTGTTTAAATTTATGTCGCTCTGTGCGATCGACTGTTTTGAACAAGCCAATCGCATATAAAGGTTCATTTTGGGTGATCAGCTTTTCGGTATAGCGGCGAGATCTTAGTAATGAGCGATCATACCAAACACGATTATCGGTTGTGACAACATCAGCATCATCAGGATCGATAATACATCTTCCCGTTTGATCTTCGATTAGAAATAATTCATCACTTGTTGCTGTTTTTATGGTTCGCCAAGATCGAACGGTATTACCCTTACTGTCTTGATAAGTAAACTCTTCTTCTATTTTATAGTGGTACCAAACACAATGTCGACTTGAAAGTGGTGAGATAATCGTTGAACCATCCATTAACTGAGCTTTACCATTGAGTTCAACGTAGCCTTGAGCAGCACTACGAATATTAGAGGTAGGCGTATTTTCAATTAAACGGGTGTAATGATGCCTTTTGACCATTTGATAAAAGGCATAGATGGCAATGACGGCGGCAATGGTTGATATAAGCAGAAACTCACCATCCGTCAGTTGCATAATCGCTTCCTTAACGGAAGTGATGAACTGCTTAAACATAAAACTATCTTTTATTTATCAAATAGTTGACCGATATCAACATCTGTTTTTTCTTCGTCAGCAAACTCTAATAAGTCAAAGCTCTTAAAATTAAAAAAGCGGGCAATGATTACATCGGGAAACTGTTCAATACGTACATTATTGTTATTCACGCTTTCATTATAAAATTCGCGGCGATCAGCAATATCATTTTCTAAACCGGTAATTCGTGTTTGCAGATGTTGAAAAGTTTCATTGGCTTTTAAATCAGGGTACGCTTCAGCAACAGCAAACAAACTACCTAAACCTAAACGCATAGCGCCTTCAGCTTTACCTAACGCTGCCATGTCACCCGATTGTTGGGCGGATGCAACCGATGTACGCGCTTTCATTACTTTATCGAGTGTTTCCTGCTCATATTCCATATATTGCTTGCAGGTTTCGACTAGTTTTGGCA
>JALSLH010000068.1 GCA_026988435.1 Methylophaga sp. | reverse complement strand
CGCTTGCGCATCAACTTATGATAATCTCGCCCCAAGGCATAACGAGACACAAAACCTAGTTGATCATTATCCATAACAGACCAAGGCTCTGCAGAGGGTTCAGGCCAATAATCCATTCGAACAGTAATGACCCTTACCGTCCCAGAAACAAGTTCTTCTGGTCGTGTGCGCTTGGTGCCATGGTGTGCCATATAAGCCATTTCACCATGAAAGCCCTTCACTAACCACTGTGTTAAATCTTTTTCAGCTTTGCTCAAATCAATATCGCTAACGCCAAGCTGTTGAAAACCATTGTCTTTTGCCCACCCGCGCAATAAATTTAACAATTCATTTTCCGACAATGCTGTATTTATCTCACTCATGCAGGCTATTATATGTGTAAATACAATTTAGGATATTATTTATGCTTAACTTACCTCATGATCTTTTTTCAGCCGAGCAAATTTCTGAAATTGATCGACTTGTTATAGAGCAGCACAATGTTTCAACCGCAACATTAATGTCTCGCGCCGGCAAAGCGGCACTGTCTACGATAAGGAATCATTGGCCACAAGCCGAGCGAATATTAATCCTCTGTGGAACAGGAAAAAATGGGGGCGATGGTCTTGAGCTGGCAAACCAGGCTATCGCTGATGGTTACCGCGTAGCTGTTATTCAAGTAGGCGACGATCCACTCGGGCCCGAAACAACAGCTGCCCGTGATGGATATTTAGCCACAGGCTCGGAAATTCAAAGTTTTGAGGGCACTCTTCCCTCAACCGATGTTGTAGTCGATGCACTCCTTGGTACAGGTCTCAACCGTGAGGTAACGGGCGATTTCAAAACAATTATTGAAGAAATAAATAAAATAACGCGTACTCCTGTTTTATCTATTGATATTCCTTCTGGCCTCCACGCTGATACAGGAAACCCTCAAAACATCGCTGTTAAAGCAACAAACACACTTAACTTTATTGGTCTAAATAAAGGTTTGTTTTTAGGTGAAGGTCCTAATCACAGTGGCGTAATTTGTTTTGATTCACTACAAGTGCCAACGGCTATCTTAAAAGAATTCACACCCATTGCACGTCGTGTCAGTTTAGAAAATGATGCCGCTCAATTGCTTGCTCCTCGCCAGCGTACAGGTCATAAAGGCTTATATGGCCATCTACTTATTATCGGTGGTGATCACGGTATGCCAGGAGCTGCTCGCGTGGCTGCTGAAGCCGGTGCTCGTGTTGGTGCTGGCTTAACAAGTATTGCAACTCGGGCTGATCATGGTCATACCCTCAACCTTACCCGACCTGAGCTCATGTGTTATGGCGTTGATGATATTAAAGATTTAGCGCCGTTAATTGAGCGTGCCAACGCCTTAACTGTAGGGCCTGGTTTAGGCCAGACTGAATGGGGTGAAGGCTTATTTCAAGCCGCTATCGACGCCAACCTACCTATGGTCGTTGATGCTGACGCCTTAAATATATTAAGCAAGAACCCGCAGCGCCATGATAATTGGGTATTAACGCCGCATCCGGGTGAGGCAGCTCGATTATTAGGCTGCTCTTCTGCAGAAATTGAAGCAGATCGTTTCAAGGCGGCGCAAGAATTGCAAAAACGCTATGGCGGTATTATTGTACTCAAGGGTTCATGCTCGCTAATTAATAATGGCGAAGTGCCAACCCGTTTATCAGCATGGGGCAACCCCGGTATGGCGAGTGGTGGCATGGGCGATGTGCTTGCCGGTGTTATTGGCGGCCTATTGGCGCAAGGGTTCCCTCTTATGGACGCAGCCTGTGTAGGTGTAACCCTGCATGGTATGGCTGGTGATAAAGCGGCTGAGAAAGATGGTGAGCGTGGCATGTTAGCCATGGACCTTATTCCTCATCTCAGGCATTTAGCCAACCTTATTTATTAATATAGGGGTGGAAGATGCACCTAGCCGACGAAGCGGCGACGCTTGATCTTGGTGCTCGCATTGCAAGGTTTTGCCCTCAGCAACAATTTACTATTCACTTAGAAGGTGAACTCGGCGCGGGAAAAACAACCTTATGTCGAGGCCTATTACGTGAACTTGGCCACCATGGAAAGGTCAAAAGCCCTACTTACACTTTAGTTGAGCAATATAATTTAACAGATCGATCTGTTTTTCATTTTGATTTATATCGATTGGTCGACCCTGAAGAACTTGATTATATTGGGCTGGATGATTACATGAATTCCGATTCTCTTTGTTTAATAGAATGGCCACAACAAGGTGGAAATTACTTGCCCAAGCCAGATATAATAATCAAACTACAATATGATGAAAAGGGTAGACAAATAAGTGTTGTAGCTTGCTCTGATGCCGGCAAAATATTGTGTGCAAAACTAGATTAACAAACCATAGGAAACAACAAATGCTCCGTGTTTTTCTGAGCCTGATTTTACTTACTTTTAGTTTTACTGCGTGGTCTGCTTCGGTTACGGGTGTACGCTTATCAAGTTCTGATGAAGGTTCACGACTCGTTATTGATCTCACAAAATCGGCTACGTATAAAACATTTACCTTAGATAAACCACATCGTTTAGTGATTGATCTACGAAATACCATATGGACAAAAGCAACCACATTACCCGAATTTTCAGGTCAGCTTATAAAAAATATTCGCCATGCACAAAGAGATGAAACACTTCGTTTGGTTTTAGATCTAACGACTAAAATAAAATATGAAACGCATAAATTAGCTTCAGATCAAACACATTCATATCGCCTAGTGATTGATTTAAATGACCCTAATCAAGTTAAGCCCAAAGTTCAGCAAACTGAAGCTAAACCTACACCGGTTCCCGCTTCACAAACAAAACCCAAGATTGAACCCAAACCTGAAAAACCAAAACCCGTTATCGCAATTAAAGAAAAACCAAAACCAAAGCGCGATATTGTTATCGCTATTGATGCTGGCCATGGTGGTAAAGATCATGGCGCGACAGGTAGAAATGGCACAAAAGAAAAAGATGTGGTGTTAGCCATCGCAAAACGCTTGGCAAATTTAGTCAATAAAGAACAAGGAATGCGAGCCTATTTAGTTCGTTCTAACGATACCTTTATCAGTCTTCGTCAGCGTACAGATCGAGCCCACAAACAAAAAGCAGATATATTTATTTCAATCCATGCTGACTCTTTTCGCAATAAACAAGCCAAAGGTGCTTCTGTTTATGTGTTATCTCAACGAGGCGCCAGTAGTGAAGCCGCACAATTATTAGCCGACAAAGAAAATGCAGCCGATCTTGTCGGTGGAATTAGCTTGGAAGATAAAGATGACACTCTTGCTTATGTATTGTTAGATTTATCACGAGATGCGAGCCAAGTAGCCAGTAATGAAGTCGCAAACACTGTTTTGTCGGGTCTAAAACGTATCGGTCACGTTCATAAAAAACAAGTCGAATATGCATCTTTTGTGGTATTAAAATCACTTGATATCCCATCGGTACTTGTTGAAACTGCTTTTATTTCTAATGCTGATGAAGAGCGTAAACTTAAATCTGCCAGCCATCAAAATAAACTGGCACGAGCCATGATGTCTGGCATTAGGCATTACTTCCAACGCAACCCGTTGCCGGGCACCAAGATGCCACAACAACATATTGTCAGTAGTGGCGATACATTAAGCACTATTGCTCTTCGTTATCAAGTCACTCTAGGCCAATTAAAAAAGAAAAATGAGTTAACAAGCACCACACTCAAAATCGGTGATGTATTGCTCATTCCATAAGTATGACCAGCAATCGCATTCACGCTCTTCCAGTCCATCTTGCCAATCAAATCGCTGCCGGTGAAGTTATTGAGCGCCCTGCTTCAGTTGTCAAAGAGCTTATCGAAAACAGTCTCGATGCACTCGCTAGCCAAATTGATATTGATATTGAGGGTGCTGGAAGTCAGCTTATCCGCATTCAAGATAATGGCGAAGGCATTCATCCAGACGATCTTATTATTGCGCTCAGTCGCCATGCCACCAGCAAAATTCATTCTAGCGAACAGCTCAGCCACATTAGTAGCCTCGGTTTTCGTGGTGAGGCTTTGCCAAGTATTACATCCATTTCTCATTTAACACTTACTTCTCGCCAAAAAGATGCTGATTGTGCCTATCAAATCACCCATGGCGACACAGAAATCACGCCTGCATCACATCCTTATGGCACCACTTTCGAAGTGCGCGATTTGTTTTTTAACCTGCCTGCTCGACGCCATTTTCTTCGCAGTAATAAAACCGAACAACATCATATTCTAACGACAATTCAAAGATTAGCCCTAAGTCAGTTTAGTGTCGGCTTTCATTATAAATATGCAAACTCAAGTAAATTAAAATTAGCGATTGCCAATACGTTTGAAGAGCGCCAACAGCGTGTCGCCAAAATTTGCGGCAAAAGCTTTATCGATAATAGTTTTTACATTGAACAGACCTATGAGGACATTGCGCTATCAGGCTGGTTAGGTAAAGCCGAATCCCATCGCGCACAAACTGATGTTCAATACTTCTTTATAAATGGTCGCGTTATTCGTGATCGGGTGATTAATCATGCTATTCGCCAAGCCTACGGTGAGCATATTCCAGCAGGTCGGCAAGCCGCTTACGTACTCTATCTAACAATCCCGCTCGATACTGTCGATATTAATGTGCATCCTACAAAGCATGAAGTCCGTTTCCGAAATGCCCGTTTAATTCATGGTTTAATTATCTCGGCGATTCAAGATACATTATCAAGCACCGATAATATTGCCATCGTAAAAACACCAGAGCATGATTCTATTGCTGAACAGCTACCAACGTACCATTCACAACCGTCGTCGCTTTCGAGTCTCTCCTTAAATTTAGATACCCCCCAACATTTGGGGCAGGTACTCACCCTCTTGGAACAGCGATATATCATCAGCCAAAATTCACAGGGCCTACATCTGCTAGATTTACAAGAAGCCAACCGAGAGTTACAACGTCAACAATTATGCGATGCCATCAAAGATAATACTTTACGATGCCGCCCGATCTTGGTGCCCATTATCGTGAGTGCAGATAAACAACAGATTAATGCCGCAAAACAGCATGCCTCAACCCTAAATAAATTAGCCATTCAATTTCAACAACACAAAAATGGATTAATGGTAACGGCAATTCCTAGCTTGCTTGCGCAATGTGATATAAACAAACTAATGTCGTCCATTTTTACTGCACTAAGCCACGAACAAGCCGATATAGAATGCCTTACCGCATTGCTACAACAACATATACCGCTGATCTCCATTAATAATACCGATCAGGCAAAACACGTGATAGAACAGCTAAACGTGATGCCCATCACAAAAAAATGGTGTATTGCACTTGATCAACGAACCCTGAGTAGCTTATTCTCAACCTAACTATAGAATTTCCAGGTTAATCAAATGGCAGTTGTCGCTTCAGCAAAACCTTCACTTGTTCCAGCCATTATGGCACTGCTTGTTTTAATTGTGTTTGGCTATATTTTATTTTCTGATCTTAAACCAAGTAGCAGTACCGAACACGATATTAACCCACCAATCGAAATCATTGATGCGCCACCACCGCTTACCATCATTACCGAACCTACCGATCTTCTAAAAAAAGAACAAGAAGCCGAAGCCTTTGTAAATCAATTAGCAATCGCAACAACAGAGCCCATAACCGTCGATAAGCATAATGATCAATTTGTTCGTCATGACAGCATCATCACACTACCTAATACCGACAAACAAGCACTAGCTATCAAAGATATTGTTCAAGATGATGCTATCGCCGATGATGCGCTTTTTTATGTGCACAGCGTTACCGATAAAGATGTGCAGGGTTTATGGGGCATTGTCCAAACAGGCTTAATCAATAAATTTCGCCAAGGCTTGCGAATCGAAGGCATCAGCCAAAATAAAGATAGGCTTCAGGCTGTCATCCCCGCCAATGCCGACGAGAAGCTGCCTTCTGGCTTAAGCTCTTTTTTAGGTAGCATACTCGCCAACAAAGTAGATAGTAGCTATATTTATAACTTGAACTCCCACAAAATGGGTCGCGATTCCAATATTATCCACCCCGGGCAACAATTAGTCGTCATCCACTTTACGCCAGATGAACTTAAAAAGATCTATCAATTTTTTTCGGAACAACGAAACCAAGAAATTGAAACCTTCGCAATAACCGACTAACCATGCTTGATCTTCTGTTTCTTGTTATTGTCGCACTCATTATTGGCGCAGCATTTATCGTCGCCAATAAATCGTGATTACAATGACATATACCCGTGACCATTCAATCTTCCGTCATCTTCTCTTTCTTTAATTTTTTTCATTTCCGCATGCTTTAATCTCTCGTCATTCCCGCATGCTTTAAGCGGGAATCTACGCCTAATTTATATAGATCCCCGATAAAAGATCTCGGGGATGACGAAGCCTAGTCATAGTTGCCTGCATGTTAAATGAACACGGGCATACACCACCTTTCATAAACACCAATGCGACAAAAATAACATTAAATAAATAATTTTAACTTGACACAGAACGATGCTAAGGGTTTAATACGCGACCTTGTGTGGCTCGATAGCTCAGTCGGTAGAGCAAGGGATTGAAAATCCCTGTGTCCCTGGTTCGATTCCAGGTCGAGCCACCATTTATATAAAAGCCCTAGCATTTTAAATGTTGGGGCTTTTTTGTATGTTCCATTAACGTTTTCATCTGAATAGAAATTATAACAATATCACCTCCTTTTTGAGGAAAACACAAAAGTCATCATTCCGGCAAACACAAGCATCGTCATTTACCCTTCGGTTACTTCGTTTCGGTAGCTTTTATTTCTTCGTCATTCCGGTAGGCTTGTAGCCGGAATCTATATACCTCGAAAGTAGATCCCCGCTTAAAACATGCGGGGATGACGAAGGTGCAACATGCGGAGGTGACGGAAGTTCAACATGCAGGATGATGGAGGTGCAACAGGTGGGAATGCCAAAAATATTTATTCTTCAGGTATACCATCTCAATTATAAACATCCACCCAAAGTGTTATAAATTCAGTCAAAACAGTTATTTTGTGGTAAAAAACACACAGAAGTAGTAAATATTGTAAAAATATCTTTTTTTTGTTGTAAATGTGTTGCAAAGCGGGCTAAAACGTGGAGAATAGCCTCTTAACCGAGATTAACTCCGGTTACGAGAGAATATTTAGTAATCTGTTTAACAAATATAAGGTATACAGAAATGACATTTAATAAAAAAGTATTAGCTGGTCTTGTTGCATTTGCAGCAGCATCAACTTCTGCACAAGCAGTAACAGTTGCAGGCAACGACGGCTGGGAATTAGGCGTTAGTGGACTAGTTAACCAATTTATCGTTCACACAAGCGATAATAATAGTGGCGCTGATGACTTCAATGAAGTTCGTGATGGTCTATTACCAGCATTCTTAAACTTCGATATGAAAGCACCAACAATGAATGGTCTTGATATCGCAGCACATATCTCTTTCAGCCCTGGTACAAACCCAAACAGCTATGCTGGCTTTGAACAACGTGAAGTTTATTTTACAGTTGACGGTTCATTCGGTCAAATCTTAGCGGGTAAAGCATTAGGTCTTTACGGTTCACACAATATCTTAACTGAGCAAACACTTTTCGGTATTGGTTACGGCACAGGCGGTAACGGTGTAACGACTTTTGGTGGTATCGGTCTTGGTTATGACTACGCTTCTTGGCGTTCACAAGTTAAATGGACTTCTAACGACATGAACGGTTTCAAAGTTGCTTTAGCAGTTATGGATAGCGCAGTTGCTGTTTCTTCACTTTCTGGTAAACCTACAGGTTCAATCACTTCTGGTGGTGTGGATTCTGAAGATTTACGTTATGAAGGTGACTTATCTTACACTGGCGCATTTGATGGTGGTAGCTACTTAGTATGGTTAAGTGCTATGTATCAAGGTGATAAAATACGTAATGCAGCCGATCTTAAAGATAACTCTCAAGCATGGACTGTTGGTGGTACTTTAGCTCTTGGTGGTTTTGAGTTTATGGCTCAATACTCAGACGCTCAAGGTTCATCTAGTGCAACAGTTGAACGTGAATGGTCTCAATATATTGTTCAAGCTGGTTACCGCTTTAATGGTTCTACTTTAGTATCAGCTAACTATTCAAAATTAGAAGATGACAGTAGCAACGCTGCAAGAACTGCTGCTTATGGTGTAGGTAATGCAAATGATGACACCATCGACCGCATTACTGTTGGTGTTTATCATGATGTAAACGCTAACCTAAAATTGGTTGCTGAATACACTAAAGTTGAAGATGATCTAAATACTGGTCTTGACCAAGATATTTACGGCATTGGTGGTTTCGTATTCTTCTAAAGAATACTGAACAACTTAAAGTCTCAAATCGTATGATTTGATGCTTGAAGATTTAAAAAGCCTCGGCCTCACGGTTGGGGCTTTTTTTTGCCTGCTATAATACATTTGACGCAGGTAATGGGTAATGCTAGTATTACCTAAAAAGAGAGAAAATGATGATTTCAACTTCGGTGAGTAAATTAACAAGCAAATATCAGACTACGGTTCCCGAACCTGTTCGCAACTTACTTCATTTAGGTGCAGGCGATACTATTGCTTTTGATATAGAAGATAGCAATGTACATATTCGCAAAGCACGATCAGTTGACACTGTTTTTGCACAAAGCCTTCAAGGCACACTAACTGAGTGGGCTTCTGCTGAAGATGAGGAAGCCTATAGTGAGCTTTGAACTGTTTGATGTTGTTGTTGTACCTTTTCCTCTTACCGATAAAACAACAAGCAAGCGACGACCTGCTCTAGTATTATCTAACAAATCTAATTTTAACCAGAAAGTCGGGCAGTCAGTGCTTGCCATGATTACCAGTGCTCAAAATTCTGATTGGCCTCTCGATACTGATATTACCAATCTTGATTCTGCAGGCCTTCCTTCTGCATCAATAGTTCGCATGAAACTATTCACATTAGATGACCAATTAATTATTAGAAAAGCAGGTTCACTTTGTGCCAACGATCAAAAGCAGATTGTGAAAGCACTGCACGATTTATTTAAACTCAAGATTCCGGCTACAAGCCTGCCGGAATGACGGAGCTTGGGAAGTAACCGCTGAATTAATGACAAGCAGGAGTATCTATGACAACATCATTACCTAATATTATTACCGCTATTCAAAACACGATTAATGCTAATGCTGATGAAGTGGCAGAGCTTGATCGTGCTATCGGTGATGGTGACCATGTGGTGAATTTGCAACGCGGTTTGGATGCCTTGAACAATGTTAGCGAAGAATTGACTACTATGAATTGGTCTGCTGCTTTTATGAAAATAGGCATGACATTAATGTCTACTATGGGTGGTGCTTCTGGCTCACTGTTTGGAACTTTATTTGTCAGTATGGGTAAAGCGGCAAAAGGGCAGGAATTAGACCTAACTGCATTCTCAGAAATATTTTCCCAAGGTGTCGAATCGGTTAAAAAACGTGGCAAAGCCGATCTTGGTGAAAAAACCATGTTGGATACACTTATTCCCGTTGCCAATAGCTTGCAAGCTGATGCGGCGAGTAATGCTCCCTTAGCCGTAACACTCGACAATGCAAAAGCCGTCGCCATTGTAGGAATGGAGTCAACCAAAGACATGATCGCGACCAAAGGCCGCGCCTCATTTTTAGGTGAACGTGCAATTGGCCATATTGATGCTGGCGCGAGGACTAGCCAATTGATGATTTGTGCTATTGCTGATGTTTTGGACTCTCATTAACATTTATTTTATTCACCACAGAGACACAGAGGTCACAGAGTTTTTTGAATTAACATTGGAATGGTCTTCATTCAGAGTGTCAACAAATTTCAATTGTTAAAAATTAATCATTTACTTCTATCTCTGTGCCCTCCGTGCCTCTGTGGTAAAATTTATGTAAGCAGTTTATTCCTCAAGCTAACCATTTACTAGCCTACAAATACCTTGTTTCATTATTGGCACGTTAAAGTTTAATAGTAGTCCGTGTCGTAATTTTGCTAATTTTAAATACGTTAGTAATTGCGCCTTATGTATATTTTCAATTCTCTGAACAGACTTTAATTCAATGATAACTAGATCATTGACTAATAAATCTATCCGATAATTAGCATTGAGCTGAAGACCTTTATACATCAATGGCAGTTCAAGCTGGCGCTTCACGCTTAACTTTCTGTGCCTCAGTTCATGCATCATGCATTCCTCATAAGCAGATTCTAATAATCCTGGCCCCAGGTGTCGATGAACCTCAATCGCCGCACCGATAATTTCACCTGTTAAAATATTATCTTCCATATTGTATCTCTGTGTCCTCCGTGCCTCTGTGGTGAATTCCTTTTCAACTACCCCAGCGTAAATTAGCCGTATGCACCGGTGCATCCCACAAGCTAATCATTTCATCGTCCAGTAAGGTAACCGTAATAGATGCACCCGCCATATCAAGTGATGTGGTGTAATTGCCGACCAATGAGCGTACAACTTCAACACCCTTTTCTTGCCAATACTGCTCAGCTAATTCATAAAGTAAATACAGTTCCATTGCAGGCGTTGCACCTAAGCCATTGATATGAAGTAATACTTTCTGCCCTGTTTGGGGTTTAAGATCATCATTAATTGCATCTGCAATCTGTGCAACGATTTCACTGGCACTGGCTTGCTTCATTGTTGCTCGCCCCTGTTCACCGTGGATCCCTACCCCCATTTCCATTTCATCTTCTGCAAGATCAAAAGTAGGCTTACCCAAGGCCGGCACTGTGCAACTTGTTAATGCCACCCCCATTGAGGCGGTAGCATTATTAACACGTTCGCCCAATGCTTTACACTCTGCCAAACTTGCGCCTTGCTCTGCCGCCGCGCCAACAATTTTTTCTACAATTAAAGTACCAGCAACGCCACGACGACCAGTACTATGATCTTTAGGTAACGAGACATCATCACTGACTAAAATAGTTTCATGCTGGCAATCTAACATTTCACCCGCAATCTCAAAGTTCATCACATCGCCAGCATAATTCTTAACGATAAATAAAACACCCCCGCCATTTTCTACTGATTCTGCCGCCGCCACCATTTGATCGGGCGTGGGTGATGTGAAAATTTGTCCCGGACAAGCAGCGTCTAACATGCCCTCACCAACCAGCCCTGTGTGTAAAGGCTCGTGCCCTGAACCGCCACCCGAAACTAATGCAACTTTGCCCGCCTGTTTAGCCTGTTTTCTTTTAATAAAATGAGGTTGATGATTAAAAGTAATAATATCTTTATGTGCTTTAGCAAAGCCATTTAAGCTTTCTTCTAATAGACTTTTAACACCGTTTATCATCTTCTTCATTTTAATTCTCCAAATATTGTTAATTTATTTGTTATCGCTCGAATATCATCCATGATCCAAGTGGGCTGATAATCAACATCTTTGATGTCTTGTTCGCTAGAAACACCGGTTAGCACCAAAATACTACGCATTCCCGCATTTACCGCGCCTAGAATATCAGTATTTAATCTATCGCCAATGGCGACCGTATTCTCCGCTTTTGTACCCAATAATGTTAATGCTTGCTGGTATAAGATCGGCTCGGGTTTACCTATGCTTATCGCTGTTGCCCCTGTTACCGCTTCTAATGCTGCAATCGTGCCACCATTACCCATCACCTCGCCCAATTCAGTAGGCAATGTTGTGTCAGCATTAGTCGCATAGAATTTTGCGCCGGCTCTTATATTTAGGGTTGCTGTTGCTAATTTATCCCATGTGAGTTTACGGTCTAAACCACTGACAACAAGATCGGCACCTTGATCTGTAATCCCTTTATCAACTTGGTTTACTTGATATAAATCCGTTAATGTGAATCCTTGTGCAATCAATGGTTCTCGCAAACCATCTTCACCAATGACAAATACACGTCTTTTCTCATCTGGCTGATGCTCGGCTAAATAAGTTGCCGTGGCCATGCTCGATGTCAAAATCTCATCGGCAATAACGGTCACGCCCATTGTTGCTAATTTATCGATATATTGCTGTTGCGTTAGGCTGGCATTATTTGTTGCCAAAACAAATGGTATCGCCACCTCTCTTAGCACAGAAAAAAACGCAACTAAACCGTCAATAGGATCACTTCCATGCCAGAGCACACCATCCATATCGATAATAAAGCCATCTATTGTTTCTAAATTCATCCTACCCCACAGATTACACACTACGCGCAAATTACTATTTCGTTAATCTTGTCACAAAACAAATACGACTGTCCAGCTATTAAAAACAGTGCTTTTTCTATGACATAAAGATTGTCAGATTGACATTTATGTCTAAAATCGATTATATTCCACCAGCGTATTTTTAACGTATTTATTTAACTAACCTTTATTAGGAGCATGTCAACATGGCAAAAGCACTTATCCAAATGGCTCTAGATTCTCTAGATTTTGATGCAACAGTAGCACTTGCAGAGCAAGTAGCACCTTATGTTGACATTTTAGAAATTGGTACACCTTGTATCAAATATAACGGCCTAGAACTTGTTACAGCATTAAAAGCTAAATTCCCTAACAAATTAATCCTTGTTGACCTTAAAACAATGGATGCTGGTGAATATGAGTCTACACCTTTCTATGAAGCAGGTGGTGACATCTGTACTGTTCTTGGTGCTTCTGATAAAGCGACAATGGGCGGCGTAATCAAAGCAGCTAATGCTAACAATGCTGAAGCTCAAATCGATTTAATCAGCGTAAAAGATAAAGCGAAATGTGCAACTGAAGCAGCTGCAAATGGCGCACAAATCATTGGTGTTCACACAGGTCTTGATGCACAAGCAGCTGGCCAAACACCTTTTGCTGACTTAAAACTGATTGCTGATTTGAACCTTGGTGTTCGTATTTCAGTTGCTGGTGGTATCAACAAAGATACAATCCAAAGCACAGTTCAAGCTGGCGCAACAATTGTTGTTGTTGGTGCTGCAATCTACGGTGCAGATTCCCCAGCTGATTCAGCTAAAGAATTGCGTGCATTAGTTGATGCGGCATAATCTTCTATTAGAGTTTTCTCTAAAGTAGAATTTAAAGAAACGAGCGCCATCTAGTTTTGGGTGTCGCTCGTTTTTTTACTATTTCCAACAAAAACATAATCGAATAATCTAATAGTTTTCTCAAGATACCAATATAGTTGAGGAGCTAAGTTTTAATAAATATAGAGGTATTACCATGAGCAACCAAGGTTTTTTTGCTTCAATCTGCAGTTTTTTTGGCGGTTTGTTTTCATCTGATTCAGATCAATCTAGTAATACTTCATCAAATAATGATGGTTTAACCAGTGTTGAGCGTTACATCCGTAACCAGTCTGCCAACACATCATCTAATGCAACAAGCGTTGAAGCATATATTCAAGCAAACTCGAAACCCGTTACATCTGTCGAAGCATATATTCGCAATCAAGCAAATGCTAACCCAGTGACTAGCGTTGAACAATATATCCGCGCCAACAGCTAAATCGCGAAACTATTATTTTGGGTAAATTCACCTCAACCGAATTTACATACATTTTAATCTCATAATTCACAAAGGCATATTGAACCATGGCAAATTTACTTGACCAACTTAAAAGCATGACTGTTGTTGTTGCTGACACAGGCAACATCGGTGCAATCCAACAATTTACTCCACGTGATGCAACAACCAACCCATCTTTGATTACGGCGGCGGCTCAAATGCCTGAATATCAAAGCATTGTAGACGACACCTTAAAAGGTGCGCGAGAAACTGCAGGTGCAGGCGCGGCGGCTTCTGAAGTTGTTACATTGGCATTTGATCGTTTGGCCGTATCATTTGGTTTGAAAATTCTTGAAATCGTTCCTCAACGTGTTTCAACAGAAGTTGATGCGCGTTTATCTTATGATACTGATGCAACTATCGCAAAGGGTCGTGACTTGATTGCTCAATATGAAGCTGCGGGTGTGTCTCGTGATCGTATTCTGATCAAAGTTGCTGCAACTTGGGAAGGCATTATGGCTGCCAAAGTACTTGAAGAAGAAGGTATTCACACAAACCTTACTTTAGTATTTGGCTTGCACCAAGCAATTGCTTGTGCTGAAAATGGCATTCAACTTATCTCTCCATTTGTAGGCCGTATTCTTGACTGGTACAAAAAAGACACTGGTCGTGATTCATATCCTGCAGCAGAAGATCCAGGTGTTGTTTCTGTAACTGAAATTTACAACTACTACAAAAAATTCGGTTATAACACTGAAGTAATGGGCGCAAGCTTCCGTAACTTAGGTGAAATTACTGAGTTAGCTGGTGTTGACTTGCTAACAATTGCACCTGCATTGCTTGATGAATTGCAATCAACTGAAGGTGATTTACCTCAAAAATTAAATGCTGCTAATGCTGCTTCAATGGATATTGAAAAAATCAATATGGACAAAGCAACATTTGAGAAAATGCATGCCGCAGACCCAATGGCTACTGAAAAATTAGCTGAAGGTATTGATGGTTTTGCAAAAGCATTAGAAGTACTTGAAGAATTACTTGCGAATCGTTTAGCTGAGATTGAAGCTTAATTTCACCGTAACAATAAGCGCAGTAAAATTTGTCAGCCCAATCAATTGATGATTGGGCTGGTTTTATCAGAAAAGGTTTAATGAATTGACATTAGCCTAGATTCTGAATTATAGTTCTTAGTCGCGTAATTAACGTGTACTAAATCAATCTACTACTTTAGGAGTATGTAAACATGGCTCAAATCCAAATGGCTCTAGATTCTCTAGACTTCGACGCAACAATGGCATTAGCAGAAGCAGTTGCACCATATGTTGATATCTTAGAAATCGGTACACCTTGTATCAAATATAACGGTATTAAACTTGTTAAAGCATTAACTGCTGCACACCCAACTAAAACTATCTTAGTTGACCTTAAAACTATGGATGCTGGTGGTTATGAATCAACACCTTTCTTCGAAGCGGGTGGTAAAATCACTACTGTTTTAGGTGCTGCTGACATGTCTACAATCCAAGGCGTTATCGATGCTGCTAAAGCAAATAATGCTGAAGCTCAAGTTGACTTAATCGGTGTTGAAGATAAAGCTGCAGTTGCTAAAGAAGCAGCGGGTAACGGCGCGCAAATCATCGGTGTTCACACTGGTCTTGACGCACAAGCTGCAGGTCAAACACCTTTTGCTGACTTAGCATTAATTGCTGGTCTTGGCTTAGATGTTAAAATTTCTGTTGCTGGTGGTATCAACAAAGATACAATCCAAAGCACAGTTCAAGCTGGTGCAGCAATCGTTGTTGTTGGTGCTGCTATCTATGGTGCAGACTCTCCAGCAGACTCAGCTAAAGAGCTTCGCGCTTTAGTTGACGCAGCATAAGGAATATTACAATGCATCGTGATCTACTCTTAAATAAAATTACTAATATCCTTGATGATACTAATGATTCACTCGAAGCTACTTTAGTTTCAATGTGTGATGATGCCAAGCGCATCTTTATTACAGGTGCAGGTCGCTCAAAACTGGTGGGTAACTTCCTAGGGATGAGATTGATGCACAGTGGTTATGAAGTATTTGTTCAAGGTGAAATCAGCACACCAAGTATCCGCAAGGGCGATTTATTAATCGTTATCTCGGGTTCTGGTGAAACGACTCAACTTGTGTCATTTACGAATAAAGCCAAATCTGAAGATGCTAAAGTAGTTTTGATTTGTTCAAAATCTAGCTCTACGATTGGTGATTTAGCTGACCAAACAATTCAAATCGGTAATGACAATAGTTTTGCTCCTACAAAGGGCATGCCTATGGGAACTATGTTTGAATTATCAACGTTAATTTTCTTAGAAGCAATGGTGTCTCATCTAATCCATGAGCGCGGCATTGAAGAAGAAGAAATGCGACATCGTCACGCTAATATGGAATAATCACTTTCCTGAAAAAATAAAGAAACGAGTGGTCGTAAGGCTACTCGTTTTTTTTTGCCTGAAATTAATTTTTAAACCTCACCACAGAGACACAGAGAACACTGAGTTTCATAACAATAATCATTGAAACCACATAAAATGCCGTTAGTGCTGAGCTTGTTGACGGGTGACAATATTGCAGATAGCTTGATAGTCTTACCAAAAATACTAAATTATATTTCACCTCTGTGTGCTCTGTGTCTCTGTGGTTAATCTATTTGATATATAATACATAAATTCTGGAATCACAAAAATAATACAATCATGACAACAGCCAAAACACTTTACGATAAATTATGGGAACAACACATCGTTCGCACTGACGATGATGGTACGACCTTACTGTATATTGATCGCCAGCTTGTTCATGAAGTTACGTCACCTCAGGCATTCGAAGGTTTGCGTATCGCTAATCGCCAGCCTCACCGCCTTGACTCTATCTTAGCGACACCCGATCATAATGTACCGACCAATAACCGAGAGCAAGGCATTATTGATCCGGTTTCGCGTTTGCAAGTTGAAACTTTAGATAAAAACTGTAAAGACTTTGGCGTAACAGAGTTTGATTTATCAGATGTTCGCCAAGGTATTGTGCATGTTGTTGGACCAGAGCAAGGCGCAACATTGCCTGGTATGACCGTTGTTTGTGGTGATTCACATACATCAACCCACGGTGCATTTGGTGCCTTAGCATTTGGTATTGGCACATCAGAAGTTGAACATGTCATGGTTACTCAATGTTTAATTCAGAAAAAAGCTAACAATATGTTGGTGCGTGTCGATGGCCAAGTTAGAGATGGCGTCGGTGCAAAAGATATTGTCTTAGCCATTATTGGTGAATTAGGCACCGCAGGCGGTACAGGTTACACCATCGAATTTGGCGGTAAGGCCATCCAAGCATTAAGTATGGAAGGTCGTATGACCGTGTGTAATATGACTATTGAAGCAGGGGCTCGCGCAGGTATTATCGCAGTAGATGACACAACCATAAATTATTTACATGGTCGCCCTTTTGCACCTAAAGGTAATGATTGGGATAAAGCCGTAACAGCTTGGCAAGACTTACATAGTGATGATGGTGCAGTTTTTGATAAAACTATTGTCTTAAACGCTGCAGAAATCAAACCTCAGGTCACTTGGGGAACCTCTCCCGAAATGGTTTTGGCTGTTAATGATAAGGTTCCTAACCCTGCTAACGAATCTGACTTGGTAAAACGTGATGGAATTACAAAAGCATTACGCTACATGGGATTAAGTGCTAACCAGAAGATAACTGATATCCAACTAGATCGTGTATTTATTGGCTCATGCACGAATTCTCGCATCGAAGATTTACGCCAAGCAGCCGCAGCAATTAAAGGCGGTACTGTTGCCAGCAGTTTAAAGCAGGCATTAGTTGTCCCCGGTTCAGGCTTAGTTAAAGCGCAAGCGGAGCAAGAAGGTTTAGACAAAGTATTTACACAGGCTGGTTTTGAGTGGCGTGATCCTGGTTGCTCAATGTGTTTAGCTATGAATGCTGATCGTCTAGAATCAGGTGAGCATTGTGCCTCAACATCAAACCGCAATTTTGAAGGTCGCCAAGGTTTAGGTGGCCGTACACACCTTGTTAGCCCAGCGATGGCGGCCGCAGCCGCAATTGCAGGACACTTTGTTGATATTTCAAGCTGAATGACTACTATTGAGCGTACCATTACCAATGAATTACATACATTACGAGATGTGCTTCGCTGGATAACATCACAATTTAATAGTGCTGATTTATTCTATGGTCATGGCAATGCCGATGCATTTAATGATGCTTTACAGCTGATTCTGCATAGCCTTCACTTGCCTGTGACCGAGTTTCCTGAACTATTTGCCGATGCCCGTCTAACTCATACAGAAAAACAAGTCATTGCTGAACTAGTTCATCGTCGCATAATTGAACGTGTGCCAGTACCTTATTTAACACATGAAGCATGGTTCGCAGGCTTGCCATTCTATGTTGATGAACGTGTATTAATCCCCCGCTCTCCTTTTGCTGAACTTATTGAAGAGCAGTTTTCTCCCTGGATAAATAATCCCGATTCAATCAATAATATTCTTGATATGTGTACCGGCGGCGGCTGCATTGCAATCGCTTGTGCTTTTGCATTTCCTGATACACAGATCGATGCTGTTGATATTAGCCAAGATGCACTTGATGTGGCTAATATTAATATTACAAAACATGGTTTAGCTGAGCAGGTAAGAACGATTCAGTCTGATCTATGGCACGCATTGAAAGGTCAAAAATACGATCTTATTGTCAGCAATCCACCTTATGTAGGTGCTGAAGAGATGGCGACATTACCAGCAGAATATGATCATGAACCTGTGTCAGCACTTGAAGCCGATGACAATGGTCTAGCACTTGTTGAAAAAATAGTACTTCACGCCGCCGAACACCTGACAAATAACGGCCTCTTGTTTGTCGAAGTAGGTAATAGCGATTACGCCACGATGAATAGATGGCCTGATATTGATTTTTTATGGCTAGATTTTGAACGGGGCGGTCACGGCATTTTTATGTTGACCAAGCAGCAATGCATTGCTTTTTCTAAACAGTATGCTTGGCGATCCTAAAATCGGGATAATCATTCACCTTCATATGCTTTAACGCAATTCCTGCCCGCCATTTTGGCCTGATACCTCGCGCCATCGGCAAGTTCAAATAAACTATTTAAATTATGTTCCGTCTCAACATCCATTGTTGCAATGCCAATACTAACCGTGATATCAATACCTGCAGGCTTGAGTTGAGCTAACCTTTTTTGCAGACGTTCCATCAATACGATTGCTGAGTTCTTGTCACAGTTCGCAAGTAAAAAAACAAATTCTTCACCACTCCAACGTGCCACTATGTCTGCATCTCTTATAAAACGTTTTAGCCAAGGCCCTAGTTCTGCCAGCACTTGATTACCAACAGAATAGCCTTCTGATTCGTTAATCTTATTGAAATGGTCTACATCCATCACGGCAAGCGACAATGTGTGTTTATACCGAATGGCCTCACTGAAATATTTTGCTGAAAACTCCCGTAAGGCATGACGATTAAAAAGCTGTGTTAATTCATCTAGCATCGCTAAGCTATATAACGACTTTTGCTGAGATCGTAATTCCATCATCGCTTGATAACTGGTTATATGATTGAAAACACGTTGGCGCAATTCTTCTCTTATAATGGGCTTTGCCACATAATCATTAACGCCCAGATGAAATAATTCAATTTTCCGTGATAAATTATCAAATCCAGAAGTAGCAATAATAGGAATATCGCCATTCTCATCTTGCAAACGTCGAATTTTTCTCACCAGTGAAATACCGCTCATTACCCCTTCCAACATAATATCGGTAATCACAAGATCATAGTGACTGGTTTGAAATGCCTCCCATGCCTCTTCACCGTGCGTATAAGCATCGACATCGAGCCCCATATCCGTCAGCAAATCAAGAATGATTTCTTGCAGCACACGTGAATCTTCAATAAATAGTACACGGCCTGAGAGCTGTCGTTGCTCACGTTCAACAAAACGATCTAAATACACTCTTAAATCATCTAAATCATTTTTGCTAAAGATATCTGTTGCGCCAGCAAGGAGCGCTTGTTTAAGCATTCTGCCATTATCTTCTTCTGCAAAGACCAACACAGATGAAAAGTCATAGCCCGGCATCGCTCTTATTTTGCTACAAAAATCACTGCCTGTAATATCAGGGAGTTGGTAAGCACAGCAAACAAGAGTAAAGCGTTGTTGTTTTGCCTTGTCGAGACCATCATGACCCGAACTCGCATCTTCAACTGTAAAACCCGCTTGCTCCAACACCGTTCGGGCAGTGCTTCGAAAGCTATCGTCACCATCAATAATTAATCCATTTAATTTACGCATTTTGTTCCTGCTATTTCCTTATAAATTGAATGTTAATAATAGCAAACTACTCATTGTGATTGTTGCTCCAATAACTGTTTAGTGAATACAGATCTTAAATAAAAGCCTTTAGGGTTAATATATTCAGCTTCCCCACTCGCTGAAACTCCAGCCGAAACAACATGACTATTTGCTGCTTTTGGTCTAATTTGAAGATATTCACCTTCTTTTGCGCTAATATCCGCTTGGCCACCTAAAACAATGCGATCCATTAATTCATTCCAATCACGTTCTAAAATGGCTTCTTGCTCATCACTCGGCTGCCATAACCATGCCTGACCGATATAACGTTCTGCTAATGGAATCGTGTTATCAGCTTCAATTGGAACCCATAAAACATGTGATAATTTACGTCGAACCCAGCTTTTTTGCCATGTTAACTCACCTGACTGTTGCATAGAAACCGTGCAAACATAGGTTGATTCTTTCGGCTGAGCGTGTGCATTTAGCGGCAATGTTTTCATTTCAATACCTAAATCAATAAAATCAGGTTCGGCTAAATTACCCGCATTAGCACCCAAGGCCTTCTCTAATAAATTACCAACCCAGCCTTTATGCCGCAATAAGTTTTCTGGTGTAGCGATGCCTAGATCTGCTGCTACACTACCTATTGTTCTGCCAACAATCTTCTGGCAGCGTGCCATTAATTCTTGTTGTGATTGTGGTGGTAATGTAGCTTGCTTATGTTTCATCGATGTATAATAACGCAATAAAGTTATCTACGTAGACCACAGTGAAAGCACTCTCAATTAAAAACTTATCCAAGACCTATAAAAATGGGCATGAAGCACTTATTAACGTTGATCTTGATGTTACACAAGGTGATTTTTTTGCTTTGCTCGGCCCCAACGGAGCCGGAAAATCTACTACTATTGGTGTAGTCACATCCCTCGTCACTAAAACAGCAGGTAGTGTTAAAATATTTGATGTTGATCTTGATAAGCACGCCGCAAAAGCGAAGTCATATTTAGGTTTGGTTCCTCAAGAATTTAATTTTAATGGCTTTGAGCAAGTCAAACATATACTTGTCACCCAAGCTGGATACTACGGTATTCGCTCTAAAGAAGCGGGCCCCAGAGCAGACGATCTATTAAAACAATTAGGTTTATGGGACAAACGTCACTCCACTGCCCGCGCCTTATCTGGTGGCATGAAACGTCGCTTAATGATTGCTAGAGCATTAATTCATCGGCCAAAATTACTGATCTTAGATGAACCTACTGCAGGCGTTGATATTGAGCTGCGCCGCTCTATGTGGCTATTTTTACAGAAAATTAATGAGCAAGGCACCACTATTATTCTCACTACCCATTATTTAGAAGAAGCTGAGAATTTATGCCGTAATATTGCCATTATCGATCGTGGTCGCATTATTGAAAACACCAATATGAAATCACTACTTAATCGTCTCGATAAGCAGACCTTTATTTTTGACCTTAAAGCACCTTTGCCAAGCGATATTGATTTAGGTGATATTAACTATTTACAAATTGACGATACTACGCTTGAGGTGGAGCTTAGTAAGAATGAAAATCTGAATGCTATCTTTGCCATTCTGAGCCGACAAAACATTGAAGTCTCCAGCATGAAAAACAAGGCTAATCGTCTTGAAGAATTGTTTTTATCTTTAGTAGAAAAATCTGAGGCGACCTTAGGTTCTGCTGAAACTAAATCAGAGGCTTCATCATGAACAACTGGATTGCCTTTCGCACCTTGCTCACTCGCGAAGTGCGTCGTTTTCTGCGTATTTGGCCACAAACATTATTGCCGCCAGCAATCACCATGACCCTATATTTCATCATTTTTGGCAACCTTATCGGTAGCCGTATTGGTGAAATGGGCGGTTTTAATTATATGAATTATATCGCCCCCGGTATTATTATGATGGCGGTGATAAATAATGCTTACGCCAATGTTGCCTCATCTTTTTATAGTGCAAAATTTCAAAGCCATATTGAAGAATTATTAGTTGCACCAGTGCCTAACTATCTTATTTTAGCAGGCTATGTAGCCGGCGGTATCGCGCGAGGCTTATTCGTAGGGCTAATCGTCACGATCGTTTCACTATTTTTTACATCAATCGAAATTCAACATTTAGGGATCACGATCAGTATGGTCGTACTCAGTGCCATAATGTTTGCACTAGGTGGCTTTATCAACGCTATGTATGCTCAAAGTTTTGATGAAATAGCGATTATCCCCACCTTTATTCTTACACCTCTCACCTATCTTGGCGGTGTTTTTTATTCCATCAGCCTACTGCCAGAATTCTGGCAAAATGTATCACTATTTAATCCTATTTTATATATGGTCAATGCCTTTCGTTATGGCATGTTAGGTGTATCTGATATTAAAGTTGAAGTAGCCTTTGCGATTATTATTAGCTGTATTATCGCGCTGAGTAGTTTTGCACTTTATCTACTCAATAAAGGCACTGGCCTCAGGAACTAAGCTTAATGCTTTTTCTAACACTCTGATATCAGCGCCTTCTGAATGGGCATTTTCACTCAAATGCCGTCGCCAAGCACGGGCTCCGGGCTGTCCTTGAAATATCCCTAACAAATGCCGAGTTATCGATTTAATAGGGCAACCTTGCACCATTCGCTGTTCAATATAAGGTAGCATCTCTCGAATAACATCATGGCGCGATAACACTGCATGATGAGCAGCATAAAGCTGGGCATCAGCCTGAGCCAATAAATAGGGATCATGATAAATTGAACGCCCCATCATTACACCATCAACAATCCCTAAATGATATTTAGCTTGGTCTAAAGTCTGAATACCACCATTAATATCAATATGAAGCTGTGGAAAATCTTTTTTGATTTTGTAAACACGGTCGTAATCTAATGGCGGCACATTGCGGTTTTCTTTCGGGCTTAAACCTTGTAACCACGCCTTACGTGCATGCAAAATAAAGATCTCACAACCCGCATGGGCTACTTGAGCAATAAAATCGGCTAAAAAATCATAACTATCGAGCTTATCAATGCCTAAACGCGTTTTTACCGTAACGGGAATGGACACCCTTGCAGACATCGCCGCAACACACTCTGCGACCAGTTTCGGCTCAGCCATTAAACAGGCACCAAAACGTCCATTTTGCACGCGATCACTGGGGCAGCCTACATTAAGGTTTATTTCATTGTAACCAGCCTGCTCTCCTAATACAGCGCATTTTGCTAAATCAGTAGGATCACTTCCACCCAACTGCAAAGCCAAAGGTTGCTCACTGACATCATGCCCCAAAAAGCGTTCTTGCCGGCCATGAATTAATGCACCCGTGGTAATCATTTCAGTATAAAGCACGCAATGCTTAGAAATTAACCGCAAAAAATAACGAAAATCACGATTAGTCCAATCTAGCATGGGGGCAACGGATAGACGATGTTTTTGTTTAAGTGTGAAAGAAGGTTCAGTCATAATAGTTAAAAAAATAATGAAGTGGCTATTTTCTCAAATAAACCCGTAAAATACTGTTTTATTTTGTGGTATGGCATTGCGCGAATCATGACAACAATTCAAGGCGATGGATTTATCGTCACTATTATTAAAAGTAAACGCCGAAAAACAATGGCATTAAAGGTCGATGCTAAGGGCGTTTCGGTACATATTCCTCCGTCACTTTCAATTGCTACTGCAAAACAATTTATATTGCAAAAAACTAAGTGGATCCAAAAGAAACTGGCTCAGCAATCTCAGCAAATAATAGTAGATAAACAATTTATTGACGGCGAACTGTTTTTATTGCTCGGTGATGAGCTTACTTTACACCTACATGAAGAAGATTGTGCCGCTACCGTGAAGAAGTTAGCTTCAACAATCGTATTTTATGGTCGCTTAAAAAAGTTATCCAAACCGGCAATTCGTGCCGCTATTCTCACTTGGTATAAAAAGTATGCTGATGACTATTTGACGGCACGTACGCAGTGGTTGAGTGAAGTATGCGATCTGCACCCTCATTCAGTTACCGTTAAAAGCTACAAAGCCCGCTGGGGAAGTTGTTCAAGCAAAGGCGATATTAATCTCAATTGGCAACTTATCCAAGCTCCGCAAGTGATTGTTGACTATGTCATTATTCATGAACTTTGCCACCTTACCCATCATAATCATTCCCAATCTTTTTGGAATTTAGTCACGCATTTTGACCCGGAATATAAAATACATCGTCAGTGGTTAAAAGATAACGGTTACACACTTTCCTTCTAATAAAACTCATTTTGGCGTATTTATTGCTAATTGCTATTTAGAATTAATCATTAATCATAAGGAAGAAAAATGGCATTCTGGAACAACGGCAAAAAAATAGCTGAATTACAGCAACAATTAAATAAACGCGATGAAGATTTTCGTGAATTAAATAATAACTTGCGTTCCCTTGAACAGGATAAGGCACAGCTAGAATCTGAACTACTTGAAGCTCATTCAGCACTACAAAAAAAGGATACCGCACTTTTCACTAACCTTGACAGCTTTGGCGGCAGTATGGGCGGTTTTCATGATAGCCTTGAAGCTATGGCAGGCTCGCTGGCACAAGAACGTGCTTCAGCCGTTGAAGGAGCAGAAATATCTATTTCAGCAGGTAACCATATAGAAACGGTTGCCAATGGTCTAACAACAATAACTGAACAAGTACTACTGTCTGCCGATCGTGTTAACGCATTGCAAGAAAATGCCGACCAAATTGGTAGCTTTGTTGATATTATTAGTAATATCTCGGAGCAAACTAACTTGCTAGCATTGAATGCCGCTATTGAAGCTGCCCGCGCAGGCGAACATGGCCGAGGTTTTGCCGTGGTAGCGGATGAAGTACGCACATTAGCCTCACGTGCACGTGAAGCCAGTGTGCAAATTTCAGATTTAGTCGGTCAGATCCAAACTGAAACTTCCAATGCCAGCTCAGTAATGCAAAATATCACTACAGATACCGCCGAATTTGGTGAGCGTGTAGACCTAGCTGTAACGGATATAAAAAGTATGCTGAATCTATCTCAACAGATGGAAAAGGTAATCACCACGTCAGCACTACAAAGTTTTGTGGAAATATCCAAATTTGACCATATTGTGTGGAAATATGAAATATACCGCGTCTTTATGGGCTTATCTGAAAAACAGCCGTCAGACTTATCTACCCACACAAATTGCCGTTTGGGCAAATGGTATTACCAAGGCGAAGGTATCGACTGCTTTTCACAATTGCCTGGCTATCAAGAAGTAGCCACACCGCATCAACGTGTACATGATGAGGGTAAAAAAGCACTGGAAGCTTATTATAATAATGATTTAGCCTCTGCCAATATTGCACTTGCTGTAATGGAAGCTGCCAGCATAGATGTATTAAATCATTTACAAAATATGGTCACCGCAGCTGAAGAAAATCCAGCCTTAATCTGTAACCATTAACGATAAATTATGCTAACGAGTAGCTTGTATTTTTTTCTATTTAGATTAAAATACAATGCTTGAATAAGGAACGCTGCGACAGGTGAAACCTGCTAGGCTTATTCATATCTAAACTATTTAACCGCGTTCATTATTAACAGGTAACTGAAATAATGAACGTTGTGCCTCTTCTCAAGCCAACAAATCTACCTGTTCATATGAATATAGAGGAGTTTGATTATGAGTAATAATTTTATTTTTACTTCTGAATCTGTTTCAGAAGGCCATCCAGATAAAGTCGCGGATCAGATCTCTGATGCGGTTTTAGATGAAATTCTACGCCAAGATCCCCATGCACGTGTTGCTTGTGAAACATTGATCAAAACAGGTGCCGCAATTGTTGCTGGAGAAATCACAACTTCTGCTTGGGTCGATTTAGAAGATATTGTACGTAAAACCATTACCGATATTGGTTATAACAGCTCCGACGTCGGCTTTGATGGTGAAACCTGTGCCGTTATGTCATTAATTGGCAAACAATCTGTTGATATTGCACAAGGTGTTGATCGCTCAACGCCTGAAGAGCAAGGTGCCGGTGATCAAGGTTTAATGTTTGGTTATGCCAGCAATGAAACCGATGTTTTAATGCCCGCCCCAATCACCTACGCCCATCGCTTAGTCAAACGCCAAGCTCAAGTACGAAAAAATGGCACATTACCTTGGCTACGTCCCGATGCTAAAAGCCAAGTCACATTTATTTATGAAGATGGCAAACCGGTAGGCATTGATGCCGTTGTGTTATCGACACAACATAACCCTGAAGTATCATTAAAAGATTTGCAAGAAGCAGTAATGGAATTAATTATTACGCCAACACTGCCAGCAGAATGGATAAGTAAAAAAACACAATTCCATATCAATCCAACGGGCCAATTTATTATTGGTGGGCCTGTAGGTGATGCCGGTTTAACGGGTCGCAAAATCATTGTTGATACTTATGGCGGCATGGCTCGTCATGGCGGCGGTGCCTTCTCAGGTAAAGATCCATCAAAAGTCGATCGCAGTGCGGCCTATGCGGGTCGTTATGTTGCTAAAAACATTGTTGCTGCAGGTCTAGCTGACCGCTGTGAAATTCAAGTTTCTTACGCCATTGGTGTTGCAGATCCAACCTCAATTAGTATCGATACATTTGGAACAGGCAAAATTGCTGATAATAAACTTGAAGCCTTAGTACGTGAACATTTTGATTTACGTCCTGTCGGTCTAGTTAAAATGCTCGATCTGATCCGCCCTATTTACCAAGCTACCGCAGCTTATGGCCATTTTGGTCGTGAAGAACCTGAGTTCACATGGGAACGCACTGATTTAGCCGATACATTACGCGAGGCTGCAGGCATCTAAATAACACATTGTCATCCCCGAGGTTTTTATCGGGGATCTACGAGCCGCTTACTATAACAGTGATCGTCGATTCCTCACTTTTTTAGGAATGACAGATAATCATTATCTTTTAAGGATACAAAAAATGACAATTGAAAACCTAACACCTGATTACAAAGTAGCTGACATCAGCCTAGCTGAATGGGGCGCAAAAGAAATTAAAATTGCTGAAACTGAAATGCCTGGTTTAATGGCCATTCGTGAAGAATACAAAGGTAAAAATCCATTAGCAGGCGCACGTATCGCCGGTTGCCTACATATGACCATTCAAACAGCGGTATTAATCGAAACATTAATCGATTTAGGCGCTGAAGTTCGTTGGTCTTCATGTAATATCTTCTCAACTCAAGACCAAGCAGCAGCGGCTATTGCAGTTCAAGGTATTCCTGTTTTTGCTTGGAAGGGCGAAACTAACGAAGAAGCGATCTGGTGTATTAAACAAACAATCTTTGGCCCAGATAACTGGCGTCCAAACTTAATTTTGGATGATGGCGGTGATTTAACCCAAATCATGCATGACGAATACCCTGAATTACTAACAGACGTTAAAGGGTTATCAGAAGAAACAACAACTGGCGTGCATCGTTTATATGAAATGATGAAAGATGGCAGCCTGAAAGTACCTGCTATCAACGTGAACGACTCAGTTACCAAGTCAAAATTCGATAATCTTTACGGTTGTCGTGAATCATTATTAGACGGCATCAAACGAGCTACTGACGTGATGATTGCCGGTAAAATTTGTGTTGTTTTAGGCTATGGCGATGTAGGTAAAGGCTGTGCCCAAGCATTTAAAGGCATGGGCGCTACAGTTATGGTGACCGAAATTGATCCCATCTGTGCGCTACAAGCATCAATGGAAGGTTACCGTGTTGTAAATATGGATGACGCAGCTGCATTAGGTGATATTTTTGTAACCACAACGGGTAATGTAAACGTTATTAATCACGACCATATGAAAGCGATGCAAAATGAAGCGATTGTTTGTAATATCGGTCACTTTGATAGCGAGATTGATATCGCGTCATTACGCCAATATGAGTGGGTTAATATTAAAGATCAAGTTGACCATGTTATCTTCCCTGACGGCAAGCGTATTACTATTCTAGCTGAAGGTCGCTTAGTAAACTTAGGCTGTGCAACAGGCCACCCTAGCTTTGTAATGTCAGCTTCATTCACTAATCAAGTGATGGCCCAAATTGAGTTATGGGAAAACAGTGATACCTACAAAAATGAAGTGTATGTATTGCCAAAAGAATTAGATGAGAAAGTAGCGCGACTACATTTAGGCAGAATTGGTGCTAGCCTAACTGAACTGACTGATGAACAGGCCGCTTATTTGAGTATGGATAAGAATGGTCCGTACAAACCAAATCATTACCGTTACTAATCATCTTAAAATATTAAGGGCTAACTGCTATAGTTAGCCCTTAATAGTAAATTAAAAATCGAAAATACTATGACTAAACAACTCACCATTAGCTGCGAATTTTTCCCGCCCAAATCAGATAAAGGGATCGCTATTTTGCGTGATGTGCGTGAGAAACTTGCACCATTAAAACCTGAATTCTATTCAGTGACTTTTGGTGCCGGTGGCTCCACCCAAGATAATACACTTGATGCTGTCATTGATATTCAACAAGCAAGTATAACAACAGGTATTGATGCCGCACCGCATTTATCGTGTGTCGGTTCAACTGAAGATAATATCCGACGTCTTTTACAAACATTTAAAGATAACGATATCAAACGTATTGTCGCTTTACGTGGCGACTTGCCTTCTGGTATGCGTGATCCTGGTGATTTTCGCTACGCTAATGAATTAATCGACTTTATTCGTAAAGAAACAGGCGATCATTTCACTATCGAAGTCGCCGCCTATCCAGAGGTACACCCTCAAGCTGATTCGGCGCAAGCTGATTTAGATAATTTCAAACGCAAAGTTGATGCGGGTGCCGATAGTGCCTTAACGCAATATTTCTATAATGTGGATGCCTATCTTTACTTTGTTGAGCGTTGCCAAAAAGCAGGCATTGAGATCCCGATTATTCCGGGTATTATGCCGATCAATAATTTCTCGCAATTAGCCCGTTTTTCTGATGGTTGTGGCGCTGAAATCCCACGCTGGTTACGTAAGCGCCTTGAAGGTTTCCACGATGATACTGAATCATTACAAGCCTTTACCTTAGATTTTCTAACAGGCTTCACTGAGAAGCTGATTGATGCTGGCGTGCCTGGTTTGCATTTCTACAGCATGAACCGAGTTGATCCAACTTTGACTATTTGCCAGCGCTTAGGGCTTGTCAATTAATACTTCATTATTAATATTATTAAATTCGCATCATCCCCGAAATCTTTTATCGGGGATCTATAGTTGCTTCACTAGACTCCCGCTAACAGCATGCGGGAGTGACGAATAGACCGTGTGAGCTATTTTTCAGACTCACTCGCGGGTGCATTGCAGCTTATCACTTCTTTTGATGCTGCCATTTATAAAATAGCCTTTACCTCCGTTTCAATTTCACTGATTGCAGCACTCATCGCTGGCTGTCTCGCTATTCCTACAGGAATTGCCATCGCGCTAAATTCTTTTATTGGCAAACGCTTTATCCAGCATATTCTCAATACATTAATGGCCATGCCAACCGTTGTAATTGGTCTATTGTTATATGGTTTATTTAGTCGCTTAGGGCCGCTTGGCCACTTTGAACTACTCTACACCCCAACGGCCGTCATTATTGCTGAAGCATTATTGATCTTTCCAATTATGACCAACTTAACCATTTCTGCGGTAACATCGGCTGATCCCCGTCTAGTGCCAACATTAATGAGCTTGGGTGCTAAACCTATTTCCTTAGCTATTCAAGTGGCTAAACAAATGCGCTTTGCCATTCTTGCAGCTATTATTACTGGTTTTGGGCGAGCCATCGGCGAAGTCGGTGCCGCCATGATGCTTGGCGGCAATATTGAAGGTTTCACCCGCACGATGACCACCGCTATTGCACTTGAAACAAGCAAAGGCGAATTTGAAACGGGCCTAGCACTAGGCTTATTATTGTTAGTTATCGCCTTTTTAGTTAACTTTATCTTATCGTGGTTACAGCGATGACTACCGATGCATATCAATTACACAATATTAAAGTTCACTACAAAAAACGATGTGTGCTCGATATTGCCAATTTATCGTTGCCACAAAATAAATGCATTGCCCTACTCGGTGATAATGGTGCAGGAAAATCAACCCTGCTTAACTTGCTGGCCTTTACAGCTCAAGCGGATAAAGGAGAAATTCTGTTAAATGGGCAGCAAACTTCATCTCCGTTATCAACAAAGCAACGGCAATCGATAGGCTATGTATCGCAGCACCCTTTATTATTAAAAGGGTCGGTAATTGACAATATTATGCTTGCACTGAAGTTACAAGGTATTAAGCCGAAGTTTCGCAAAGACCTAGCCCAAGCAGCACTCAAGCAAGTTAATGTAGAACATCTAGCGGATCAATCAACTTCAACATTATCAGGTGGCGAATTAAAGCGTGTCGCTATCGCCCGCGCCATTGTCTACCAAGCTGATATTTTGCTCTTTGATGAACCTTTCTCACACTTAGACCAACACCATTACCAACAGCTTGAAGTCATTATTCAGCAACTCAGCCAACACAATAAAACCGTAATATTCTCAACGCATAATCGCCTGCAAGGTCTTGCCTTAGCTGATTACAGCGTTAATCTTGTCAATGGAAAAGTCACTTTCAGCCCCCTTCTTAATCTTTTCAACGGTCACTTGCATGACCATATTTTTGATACCGGAAAACTTCAAATTCATACCATTTCTAATAGTGGAAATGCCCATAATATTGCCATCGACCCAAATGAAATTATTATTTCTAAACAGCCTTTAGAATCAAGTATGCGCAATTGCTTTAATGGTCGATTAACCCTCATAGCTGAAGAAATTAATTCCATTAGACTCACCGTAGACTGCGGTGAAATATTCCATGTTCTTATCAGTGAAGAATCGTTATCACAGCTAGGTTTAAGCCTAGGTGACACGCTTTATCTAAGCTTTAAATCAACGGCTACAAAAGTATTTTAAATTCTAAAATATGTGCCAAAAATCCCATTTTTTAAAAATAATAATGAAAATATAGTCAATGGCATGATATTTGCGCTATGATAGAGCCATGATCAAACTGCTCGAACAGAAACACAAGTGAAACCATCGTTACAGCTACGCGTAGGCCAAAGCCTATCGATGACCCCACAATTACAGCAAGCTATACGTTTGTTGCAACTTTCATCACTCGAACTACAAGCTGAAATTCAAGAAGTGATGGAAACCAATCCTCTGCTCGAAGTAGAGGAAGATTTTGAGTTTAATGACAACGCCGCAACAGACAAAACAGAAGAACAAGAAATTGCTGCTGAAACGCCTGATGCTAGCCAAATAGAAAATGCTGACATTCCTGCTGAATTGCCTACAGACAGTGAATGGGAAGATACATTTGAACAGCCTACTGGTCCAGCCGCGCCATCCAATCAAATAAGCACGCCTGGCATCGAGCGCGATAATGAAGACAGTAGCAGTGATTCACTGCAAGAACATTTGTTATGGCAACTTCGTTTAACACCTTTTTCTGCCACTGAACGTGCGATTGCAACCATCATCATCGATTCAATTGAAGATGACGGCTACCTAAAAACAACACTAGAAGATATTCAACACAGCTTAGGTTCAGATTTAGAGCTGGATGAAAATGATCCTGATAATATTGAGCTTGGTGAAATTGAAGCGGTATTACATCGGATCCAACATTTTGATCCTGTTGGCGTTGCTGCCCGTGATTTACGAGAGTGTTTATTAATTCAGCTTAAGCAATATGAATCGAATGATTTAGAAAATATTGATCTATTAACGACTTTAATTGAAGATCATCTTGATACGCTCGCCAAGCGTGATTATGCACAAATTAAACGTACACTCAAAATAAGTGAAGAACAACTCACCGACCTTGTTCGAACGATTCAATTACTCAATCCACGGCCGGGCAGTCAGATCCAAGTAGAAAATACTGAATACATTGTGCCTGATGTCTATACTCAGAAAATACATGGTAGATGGCAATTATCGCTTAACCCAGATAATGCACCTCGATTGCAAGTGGCTGATCATTATGCCCAAATGATCAAGCGAGCTGATAACAGCGCCGATAATGTCTACTTAAAAAACAATCTACAAGAGGCACGTTGGTTTTTAAAAAGCCTACAAAGTCGTAACGAAACATTATTAAAAGTATCAACAGCTATTGTCGAACGACAAAGAGAATTCTTGGACCATGGCGATGAAGCCATGCGCCCACTTGTGTTACACGATATTGCCGAAGAAGTTGAAATGCATGAATCAACTATTTCACGTGTCACTACAAGAAAATACATCCACACCCCTCGCGGTATCTTCGAACTGAAATATTTCTTTTCAAGTCATGTTGGTACTGATTCAGGAGGAGAATGTTCTGCCACCGCTATTCGTGCAATTATCAAAAAAATAGTGATCGCAGAAAATCCAAGAAAACCCCTCAGTGATAGCAAAATTGCTGATATTATCGGTGACCAAGGCATTAATGTCGCGCGCAGAACTATTGCAAAATATCGTGAGACCTTAATGATCCCACCGTCCAATGAACGAAAGCGACTGGTCTAAACCAGTTTCCATTAACCTAGGAGCTAAACACTATGCAATTAAACTTAAGTGGACAACATATTGAAATTACTGACAGTCTTCGTGACCATGTAAATAGCAAGTTTGAAAAACTAACGCGCCATTTTGACCATATGACGAACGTTCATGTCATTTTGTCGGTTGAAAAACAACGCCAAAAGGCTGAAGCGACAGTGCATGCAAGTGGTGCAGATTTATTTGCTTCTGATGAAAATGAAAATATGTATACCGCTATTGAACATTTAGTGTCCAAACTGGATCGTCAGATCATTAAACATAAAGATAAAATTAAAAATCATCATCAAGCTGATGGTGCCGATATGAAACACAACGCAGGCTAAAGAAAACCATGTTAATCGCTGCTCTACTCGTCAATTCCGATAACATCCAATGCCAAGATAGCACTGCTACGAGCAAAAAACGGGTTATCGAGACTATTAGCCATCTGTTGGCCGCTAATACAGATCTTATTTCAGATGATGCCATATTTGATGCATTATTTGATCGAGAGCGCTTGGGCAGTACAGGAATAGGAAAGGGCGTGGCTATACCCCACGCCCGTGTTCCTGGCATTACACATACCATTGCCGCTATGCTCACCCTCAATCGGCCTGTTGATTTTGATGCCACAGATAATAAAGGCGTCGATATTATCTTTGCGCTATTAGTGCCCGAAGATGATGGTGACAACCACCTTGAACATTTAGCAAGTTTAGTCACATCATTCCGCGAACCGACTATCTGCCAGAAAATACGAGAAACAGACGATGTCGATAAAATGTTCGATTTATTACTTGCGATCGATGACGACTGATCTCAAATGACAAAATATACATGCCATAAACAACTTTCTGAAAGTCATCATGGCGTGTTATTAAATATTTCCGGCTACGGTGTATTTATTATCGGCGAAGCAGGCATCGGGAAAAGTAGTCTCGCCCTTGATTTTTTGCACCAAGGGCATGGCCTAATTGCCGATGACTATGTCGATTTCAAAGCCAACCATCAACAATTAATACTCGGTCACTGCCCGCCCATATTGGCAGGACTTCTACACACGCGTGAACTTGGTCTTATCTCGCTATCCGAGCACTTCGATTCAACCGCATGGCAAACCGAGATTCAACTTGATTACGTTATTCGCCTACAAAAGAACCTTGCCTCCCCAAGTTCATTATCTATTGAGCAAGAGCACTATATAATCTGTGAGCAATCATTCCCCATGCTTAGCTTAGATCTCAATAATCCTGCAACGATAAGCAATCGAATAACTACTTGGCTATCGATGCAAACCAAACATAATACCGCTGTCACGATACTTAAACAGCGTCAACAAGCACAAATGGAAACATTACAATGAGCCAATCATCCCGAGCACCACAATGGCCGTAGGCATCTTATTAGTTTCCCATAATCAAATCGGTACAGAGCTAATCAATACCGCTCGACAAATGCTGTCATGCTGCCCATTGCCCACCAAAGTGCTGTCAATTGAAATCGACGATCAACCGGATACCGTTCAAGTTAAATTAGACCAAATACTGACCGAATTAGACCAAGGCAACGGTATTCTTATTTTGACCGATATGTTTGGCTCTACACCAAGCAACATCGCATGTGTCGTTTCTGATCGTGATGATGTACGTATCGTAGCCGGCCTCAACTTGCCTATGCTGATCCGCGTATTAAATTATCCGAATCTAGCTCTAGATGATCTTGAACAAAAAGCGCTCAGTGGAGGGCAAGAAGGTGTGGTTCGCTGCCACCAGACAGGTTGCTCAACATGATTGAACGCACTATCACCATTATCAACAATTTGGGCTTGCATGCCCGAGCTGCAGCTAAATTTGTCACCACGGCATCTGAATTTGAAGCCGATATAAAAGTCAGCCGAAATGGTCGCACCGTGAATGGTAAAAGCATAATGGGCATGATGATGCTCGCTGCTGCAAAAAATACTGAAATTGTGATCACTGCCGATGGTATAGATGAAAATAAAGTATTGGAAGCTATTGAAGCACTCATCAATGATTATTTCGGTGAAGGCGAGTGACACTCGAATTACAAGGCATCGGCGTATCGCGTGGCATCGCTATCGGGCGCGCGCATATACTGTTTCACAACCAGCCTGATATTCGTGAATATTTAATTCCTGCTTTCAGTATAGAACAAGAAGTTGATCGTCTAGTCAACGCCACTGAACAAGCTCGCGAACAGCTCCGAACTATTAGAGATAGCATTCCGGGCAATGCGCCTGCCGATGTAGCAGCTTTCATTGATACCCATTTATTAATGCTTAATGATTCATCACTCACTACCGTTCCTATTGATATGATTCGAACGCGTCGTTGCAATGCTGAATGGGCGCTACAATTACAACGCGATGCACTCATCAATGTCTTCAACGAAATGGATGATCCCTATCTGCGTACTCGGCGCAATGATGTTGACCATGTAGTCGATCGCATTCACCGTTTTTTAGCCGATGAAGATGTGCCTGACCATGAAATTCCTGATGGCAGGCTAAAAGGCCACATCATTATTGCAGAAGACCTCACACCCGCTGATACCATGTTAATGCAACATCAAGGCATTGCCGCCTTTGTGACTGAACATGGTGGAGCCACCTCACACACCACTATTCTAGCCCGTAGTTTAGGCATTCCCGCTATCGTCGGTGTGAAATCTGTTCGACGTTATATTCAAGATAATGAACTGCTTATTATTGATGGTGAAAATGGCATTCTGATCGCCAACGCCAGTCAAGCAACCATCGCAGAATATCAATATAGTCGAGAAGCGTTCGCCACCCATATCGCCGAGCTAGGACGCTACAAATCTCAACCCACGCAAACACGTGATGGTAAAACAATTACCTTACTCGCCAATGCTGAACAATCTGAAGACATCAATCTCATCAGCAATGCCGGTGCTCATGGTATTGGTTTATATCGCACAGAATTTCTCTATATGAACCGCATATCACCACCAGAAGAGGAAGAACAATTAGCCGCCTACCGTGATGTAGTTGAAGGCATGAACAACCAAGCTGTCACTATTAGAACATTTGACCTAGGAGCAGATAAAACAGTGGATGGTGGTCGTAATCAAAGTCAAACAGCCATTAATCCTGCACTAGGTTTACGTGCTATTCGTCTATGCCTGAACCATCCGGCTATGTTCCGTACACAACTACGTGCAATTCTACGCGCCTCGGCATTCGGAAAAATAAAAATCATGTTTCCAATGATTTCTGGCATGCAAGAACTTACACAAGCCCAGCGAATGTTAGACATGTGCAAAGATGAACTTGATAAAGAAGAACTTGCATACGATCGTCATATTGAATCAGGCGTCATGATAGAAATCCCGGCTAGTGCCATCTGCGCTGAAATGTTTGCCCAAAAAGTAGACTTTTTATCAATTGGAACCAATGATTTAATACAATATACGCTCGCTGTCGATCGTATTGATGATCAAGTGAACTACCTTTATGATCCACTGCACCCAGCCGTATTAAAACTGATAAATATGACCATAGAAGCAGGCAGAAAACATAATGTCCCCGTCTCAATGTGTGGCGAAATGGCTGGCGACCCGAAATTTACTCGACTATTACTGGCTATGGGCCTACAACATTTCAGCATGCATCCCAACGCACTACTAGAAGTTAAACAGATCATTAATGAAACAGAACTCAATAAATTACCCGATAATATAATATCGATACTCGATATGGCTCAATCTAATGATGCTGAACTATTTTTAGAGAAAATTAACGAGACTAATACATAATGAAAATGTTCACACTAGCACTATTTATTATGGTCGCTCCATTACACACCTTTGCAAGAGACTCTTTACCAGAGGTTTTATTTCAGCTTGAAGAAAAAGATGAAAACGAAGCCTTAGTATGGTGTTTCCAAGTTGCCTATAAATTGTCTGATTACCAGCAAAAATTACAATCTGGCGAGATTCAGGGTAAAAATGAAGTTTTTTGTGATGTACCCGTCATCGACTCAGATCTCATTCGAGGTTATTTAAACAAAAACCATACCGATGAGCTCATTACAGATGATCAAGCCCTTAAGACCATATTTAAAGAATTAGAAGCAGCATATCCTTGTGCCGAATAAGCTTATAGTAGAATTTTTTGGAGACCGACAATGATCTTTAATAACAAAATAACCATTGGTCTAATTGCGCTAAGCGCTTTATTATTTTCTGCTTACAGCTATGCAGAAGAAGACTATATCGAAGCGCATTTTCAAATTGATGTCGCCAATCAAATGCAGCAACTATCATGGATTTCAGAAATGGCATTTAGATTGGCTGATTATCAGAAAAAAATACAATCTGGCGAAATTGAAGGTACAAATGAAGTGTTTTGTAATGCACCGCTGATGACAACTAATACCTTTATTGAATATTTGAATAAAAATCATACCGATGAATTAATTAGTGCTAATCAGGCTATTGAGACTGTTTTTAAGGAGCTGGAGATGGCTTATCCTTGTGCCGGATAATCTAAACTTGTTTTTACGTACGTTATCCCGTATTATTTCCTGACGAGGTAACCAATATGACGACATTTAATGTAACCGAAGCACGATCAAAGCTTTATACGCTAATAGACGAAACAGCAAGCACACATAAACCCATTATCATTACCGGAAAAAGATCAAACGCTGTGTTAGTTTCTGAAGAAGATTGGAATGCAATTTCTGAAACCATGTATCTCCTCTCCATACCTGGTATGAGAGAGTCTATTCGAGATGGAATGAATGAAGATTTATCAGAAAGTTCTAAGGAACTTGAGTGGTGACATGGGAACTGGTTTATACTAAACAAGCTCAAAAAGATGCCAAAAAGCTGGCTTCTGCAAAATTAAAAAATAAAGCTCTACTGCTTCTTGATATCATTGAAAATGATCCTTATCAAAATCCACCACCTTATGAAAAATTGATTGGCGATTTAGCAGGGGCTTATTCCAGAAGGATTAATATTCAGCATCGACTTGTTTATGAGGTTTATGAAGTTGAGCATGTGGTTCGGGTGCTTCGGCTTTGGACGCATTATGGATGAAGGTGATGTACCTCCAAAAAGGCACACCACCTTTATATTTCACCTACGAATTATTAGCTATTACTTAAACGGTTATATATAGAAGTCAATTGTATTAAAGATGAATATGATGCTTTTGATCGCCCCATTACATATGGTTTATGGTTTGCTACATCTTTATACGCAGACTTTGCAGCATTAATGAGATCTTGATCTTCAAATATATCAGGAGTTTTTAAGATCCAAATATTATTTTCCTTTACAATAAACTGTGCTAAAGCAGCAAGTATTGGGAAGATAATACCATCTGGCACATCAATTATCTCTTTACCATCCCTTTGAATAGCCCTAATCCCTGTGCCTTTAAAATGTGGATGGATTTTCCACTTTTGATACAATTTCCATGCCTGAGGTGCAATATCAATAAAAAACTGGTACACATCGCTGTAAAGTTCATTAGAAGGCTCTTGATCTACATTCTTTTTCAGTTCCGTAAATTGCTTCAAACATTTAGCTTTTTGGTTATAAGCATATGCTTTATTTGATAAATCTCCGCGCTTGAGATCAGTCCATAATATTTCTGGAATAAGAGCCGTAATGACTTGTAGTAACTTTTCCGTATCCATAGTTTCATCAGGAGCATCCGATTCAGATAACCGTAATTGTTTACCGTCTAGACCTTTTTCAATGGAGATCTTCAAGTCATCAAAAATTCCTAATTTTCCTGAAATAGAAAGAAGCTTAACATCGTTCTGAAAATTACGAGCGATAGAAACTTCCGCAATTAATGCTTCATCGCTTGTAATTATAAGTTCATAAGTCACATGAACATCTGGAAAATCTTCAGGGTTAGCAAGTGATTCTAAATAGTCTCGAAGGATGCCTTGGGTTTGAGCACCATTGATAATGCTAGCATTGACTAAAGTCAGTTCACGTGTTTTTTCATTAACAGAATAGTTTTCAGCTACTATTGTAATACCACCATTTAATACTGAAAATTTCTCAGGATCATTTTCTAAAGTATTTTTAATTGCTCGGTGAACAGCAGTTGGAACTTTCTTTTTTCCCTCAATATCAAGTAGATATGCTCTAACATTTTCATGTGTATTAATATCTAATATGTCTCTTGCTGACATATGTCCACATAGAACTTTTCTGCCCGAAACGAAATCATCAGGGCTAGAAATATTACGAAGTGAATTATAAGAAAGAGTTGTTTCAGTAGCTTTAGGCGCACTAGTACCTTTTAGACTTAATGTAGTCATTTTTAATACCTCAAATTATCATGCCTTTCATTCTTAGTGTATGTACTCCACCTGGAGCCATACAAATGCAAAGGTCAAACACATTATTACACAGTCTTAGAAAATCTTCAACATAATTACCTTAATGGGCTGTTGCCATGCTCGGGTAAAATCAGTACCAATCTTTGAATAAAAAAAAGCTCAACCCCAAAAGGGTTGAGCTTATTTTTGTATAAAAGCCTGGCAGTGACCTACTCTCACATGGGAACTCCCACACTACCATCGGCGCTAAGTCGTTTCACTTCTGAGTTCGGGATGGGATCAGGTGGGTCCAACTCGCTATAGCCGCCAAGCATAA
>JALSLH010000067.1 GCA_026988435.1 Methylophaga sp. | reverse complement strand
ACTATTTATTATTAAAGTATCTATTGAGTTCACGTTCTCCACTTGTATTCTAATCATCGCTGAAAAATTTATTGCCTATTTTGGCGACTATTTCACAGTATTTGAAAGAGTGCTATGACTCATAATTAAGATAATTTTTACCGTCAGCGTGTTATATTTTCAGACAACTAATCCGGCCAATTGTTCAAATAATTTTATTGAGTTTGATGTGTATGGGAATTTAGAAATGAAATTAGCCGTTATTTTTATCAAGCGATAAAATCTTATATTTCACCAATAATGAGGTAAATATCTTTACCTTCTAAATTCATTTGATCAGGTTTTTCTTTTTCAATATAGCTGGTGTACATATCCGTGTACTCAGTATATTCCGGATCAAGCTCGACCGCTTTTTTGAATACGGCATAGGCTTTATCAAATTGAGAAAGATACATATAAGTTTGACCTAATTTGAATAAACCGTATTTCGTTATGCCGTCAATATATACTTTATAGCGATAAGCCTCATTAGCCTGTTGCCACAATTGACGATCAATAGCACACTGGCCTCTTTTACTCCAAGCTTTAGCCTTCCAAGGACGAAGTCGGGTGGCTTTAAGGCTATAGTCAAGGCACTTTCTAACATCTTTAAGTTTATGCGCAGCAACAGCGGCATGTGCATATATTCCTGCATACTCAGTGTCTTGTGAGATACTTTTTTCGGCTAAGGTTAGTGCCGTCTTATAGTTATCATTACGAATTAATGTATCTACTTTGTCATTGCTAATAATATCACTAAGATATTGTCGTTGATTATTCGTTAGTTTAGGTAAATAAATAGGAATTTGCTGTTTGATAATTTGGTTCATTTGGGCATAGCTACCTCCCCACCGAGGAATAGACACCTGTAAGAAAATATCCCAAATATAGATATTGTGTTTCATTGTCGCGGGCACGTTTTGCATATAGGCCTGTGATGAACCATAGTGCGATGAGGTACGCGTTATCGATAATTGCTCAAGATAAGCTTCAAGAATGGAAGGGTCTATGACTAGCCCTTTTTGTAAATAATCCCATGCTTTAATAAAGTACTTTTCCATGGTGGAAAATTGTTCGTTAGATGTGTCCTTGGCTAATCTTTCGCCCCGTGCTTGATGTGCTTTACCTGACCAATAAAGCCCCATTAATACGTGAGCATAAGCAGATTTTGGCTCGGATTCTAACCATTTGGAGAGTGCATCAAACAGTGCAGGATCAGCAATGTCCCGTTCAAACCAGAATGTTCTGGTAACAGCAAAATAGTCATGTATGGAAATGCTATTGTCTAAATAATCATTATTAGCTGTGGCAATATTCTTTTCTAATGCTGAAAACTGATGGGAAAGCAATAAATCTCGCTGTTTAAATGTGTCGGCATAGCTAGCGCTGCCAAAAAGTAGCAGCAAAATAAGTATAGAAATAGATTGTTTAATCATTAGTGAAAAATAGCATAAAAAAGCCCCAACTGCAAAAAGCAGCAGGGCAAGAGCATATTAAATAATTTTCAGTTTTTAAAAGAAAATATAGACAATTATCCAATATCTTGGTCATCCCGGTGGGCTTTTTAGCCGGGATCTACTCCAATTGACCTAGATTCCGGCTAAAAACATGCCGGAATGACAGCTTATTTAGTATAGAGCTAAGAGTTAATGACTTTCTAAGTTATTTGAGGATAAACTAGCTTGTTGTTTTTTATAATGCTCTTGCCCTGCAAAAGCAGTCGAGGCTTTGTGTTGAGTTCAATTTACAGGTTAATATTTGATGCTGTCAGCACTATAAATTAATCCTTTTTCTTTTGTTTGAGCTTGAATGGAACCAAATATTTTTGCATCAAAAGAATCTTTTTTTCCGCCTTCAGCTTCAACTTGTTTTTTCAAATAATCATTGCGCTTTTCAGCTAAGGCTTTCATTTCTACTTCTAGATTGTCACGCTTTTCTGCTTTTTGTTGGATAAAAATGGCTTGCTCTTCCGTAGGCATAGCTTGAATGCTTTCAGGTAAATCTTCATTGTTAATGCTAGCAAGCTCGACATCACCATTAACAATGGCATCGACCAGTTCATTTTCACCTAAGAAGTTGGCTTTGCCACTGGCAGTGGTATTAAATTCAGCACGGCGTGCTCTTGATTCATCACTAGCCAGCTCATGTAATTTTGAAGTTGCTGCAAGCTTGTTTGCCTGCTTTTCCTTTTGTTCTCGGTCACCATAATAAAGGCGGGTGTCATCTAGTTCTTTTGATAGTGCTGCCATTTTTTTATCATAAGGAGTGACGATAGCCACGGCATTACCTGATTGCTCAACTTGAAAATAATCACCATTGGCTAGGCTAGCCATCTGTTGCCAGTTAGCAGTTGTTTCACTATCTTGACCTGCTTGAATAGTGTTAATAATAATCCCTTTGGTTTTAGCAACTTTAATTGTTTCAGGATATTTAACGTCATCTTGATAATCCATATGGGCAGGCGCATCACCAACTAAAAAGACTATTTTATAGGTATTTTGATCTTGGCTCCACGGCATATTATTGACCGCTTCATATAACGCTTGATTGACACTTTCTGGCGAATAGCCACCGCCATCAGCTTGATAATCCATTAGCTTGGCATACATTGAATCTAAGTCACTAGACAGTGATACGCTTTGGGTCACGTATGCATCACCGCGATCACGATAAGCCACTAAACCCATTTTAATATCAGGTGCATTCTGAGCAGATGCCATGGTGCTGGCAATTGACCAGATCTTTTCTTTCGCTGCATCAATCAACCCACTCATGCTACCGGTAGTATCGAGTACAAATACCACTTCTATTTTGGGTTTATCAATTTTAGCTAAGGCGGGTGTAATCACAGGATCAAGATCTACGATTATGGGTGGTTGTGTAGCATTTGCTAATGCGTGTTGAATCGTTGGGAAGAAAGTAACCGTTACAGCCGTGGCTGCAAAAACACTCAGTGCAATTAATTTAGTTTTCATGATTGTATCCTGTTATGAATTAGAAAGTTTACGAACAGCCGCTTCAGCAGCCCGATACGCATGTTGGAATTGGTCGTCATTTTGGAAAGATGTCGCTGTTTTGTTAGCTTCTTTTTTGATGCTGGTAGGGATCAAAACAAATAAGGCTTGAGTAAGAAAGAAACACCAGATAGTTAAAAACAAACTTCCGGTATGGCTAGCCGCCCAAAATGATGCGGCAACGCTAAAGCCATTTAAGGCAAGATCGGCCAAAGAAGAAAATAAGCTGGAATAGAAATAAAGTGAACGCACCAACCAAATTGCAACGAGATGCATTAAGATAAAGAGTGTGATCGGCGGCCAAATAAACCAGAGACTTATAACGCTCACTGACCAAACAGCGATCACGGTAATTCGACCAATACGCTCTTTGCTACGACTTAATAAATAGAGAATGTAGCCAAAGCTTAGCCCACTGATTAACAGACGAATTAAAAAACTATCTGAAAAAAGTGACGACAAAGCAAAATATAAAACACTGCCTATAAAACTACTGATTAATGCAACGATAATGCCTTCAAATAAGCTTGATGATTTCATGATTGACTCCATTTTTGTTTTTCAGCTAAAAATGCAATGTCGATGTCTTCATCTTCAATAGCAGGTGAATGAACAGTCCAGTTAGCATTATTAGCAGTAGTGTCCTGCTTAAAAATATCGGCTTTTTGTTTCATGCTGCTGAGTTGAGACTGCTGCTCTTTTAGTTGAGATTTGAGCTGGTTTGCCGTTTCAGCGGAGTGACTTACTTTTGTGGTGATCGATTTTAGATATTGTGTGGTTTCTAACTTTCGTTTGACCAAGCTGCGAGCAAGATTGTCTCTATCAGATTCAAAACAAAGTGTTAACTGTTTATCTAAATCGGTTAATGATTGCTTTAGCTCATTTTCTTGCCCTTGCAATTTCTGCTCTTCTAAATCTAATAGTTTGATTTGTCGTTCACTGTTCGAAAGTGTCTCTTCCATTTCGCGAATCGCCTGTTTAAGTAATAATTCAGGTTCTTCTATTTGGTCGAGCACTGCGTTCATATCAGCGTGGAATAAGCGTGAGAGTCTAGTAATTAAGGCCATGTGTTTTCTCCTGTGATTTATAGTTATGAATTCGGAAAAATAAACTTCAATATTTTTCGTCATTCCCGCATGTTTTTAGCGGGAATCTAATCTTAAATAATAGATTCCGGCTAATAAGCCTACCGGAATGACGGTGTTTAACTATCCCGAATTCAAGTTGTACAGGTCACATTTTAGGTATGTTTGAATGAGTTAAATAGACACATTTAAGTAAACAATGAGCGTGTGATTTTTACAAAAAAGTTACATATCAAAACTAAGAAAGAATTACACTAACGGCATGAAAAAAATAAAGATCTTAATTGTTGAAGATGAAGTCGCTATTCGCGAAGGTTTGATCGATGTATTTGTCTATCATGGCTATGATGTTGATTCCTCTGGGCATGGCACTGAAGGATTAGAAAAGGCATTAACAGGTCAATATGATTTGATCTTGCTCGATGTGATGTTGCCGGGTTTAAATGGCTTTGATATTTGTAATCAAATCCGTGAACAAGACCGTGACCAAGCCATTATTATGCTCACCGCCAAAAGTAGTGATGAAGATATAATTGAAGGTCTTTCATTGGGTGCAGATGATTATGTCGCTAAACCCTTTTCTATCGCCCAATTGGTCTTGCGAGTGCAAGCGGTATTACGACGTACGCACAGCGTGGTCGACCAACAGAGTAAAATTCAACTCAGTGATGAGATAACAATTGATACTCAGAACCTTTCTGGAATCAGAGGTGAAGAAGAGCTGACTTTCACCCGCCGTGAAATCGACATCGTGCAGTATCTTTATGCCAATTCACAGCGTCCAGTATCACGTGATGAGCTATTACATAAAGTGTGGGGTTATGCTGAAAATATTGATTTAGAAACCCGCACCGTCGATATCCATATTGCCAAACTACGCCGTAAGATTGAAAGCGATCCGGCCAATCCACAACATTTAATGACGGTGCGTGGTGCAGGTTATCGCCTGTTGGGATCTGAGTAATGATACGCAGTAAACTGGCGGGCTTAGATAAAAAAACCTTAAGACGTTGGTTAATTATATTCTTTTTTGCCCTTGCTATTCCAACCGCTATTTTAATTCAGCAATCTTATAGCCGACTGAAATGGGAAACATTTCATCAACACCAGTTGATGGCTGATGAGTTAGCAAACCGAATTGATAAGAAATTTATACAACTGATTGAAAGCGAAGAACAGCGCCCGTTTACCGATTATGCCTTTTTAAATGTAGTGGGCGAGGTTGAAGCACGATTTTTTCAGCGTTCGCCCCTTTCTCAATATCCACTTGAATCGACTGTACCGGGATTAATAGGCTATTTTCAGGTTGATTCCGACGGCAAGATGATTACGCCAGTGGTGCCAGAGCATGCAACTGACGCGGTGTATTATGGTATTTCTGATGCAGAGTTGATACAACGAGAAGCCATTCAATCAAAAATAGAAACCATTCTCAGTCAAAATAATTTGGTGAATATTGATTACGCCGAACGCGGAAATGTAGGCAAAAATAAAGCAAGCATAAGTCCGGCACCTAGAGCTAAAGCTTCTAGCATAGGCAGCAAGCTAGATGATCTGTTTAGCAGTATAGAAAGCGATAAAAATACCGCTGTGTTAACAGAGTCAGCGGCAGAAGAAGTTGCTGATTATGAAGAATCACCAGTGCAAGGACAGGCGGCATTTGATGAGCTGAAAAAAAGTACCACGAAGGCCAAACCACAAGAAAATACCTTGGGTCGAGTAGAAGATTTAGCATTAACAAAACAGTATCAACAGAAAGAAATAGTTGAAGACAAAAAAGCTGAACTGCTTGCACGAAAAGCAGAAAAAAGTCGGCGAGTGGAGCAAAATATACTGCCAGAATCCATGTCATTAGGCGCTGAACGTCGACGTGATTACAATGATAATGAGCAAGCGGTGGCATCGGTTGATGCCGCGCCGATGATTAAACCCGATTTACAATCACTACGTATCAACACCTTTGAAAGTGAAATTGATCCTTTTGAGTTTAGCCAGTTAGAAAGTGGTCATTTTGTATTATTTCGCAAAGTGTGGCTCAATGACCAACGCTATATTCAAGGCTTATTAATTGAACAAAACGTATTCTTAGATAAGATCATTAATAGTGCATTTTCTGATACGGTATTGGCACAAATGAGCCAGTTGCTCGCTGTATATCAAGGCAATGTATTAGCTGCTTTCAGTGGGCAATCTGCACGTGGTTATCTATCAAGCCGTCGTGATCTTAGTGGTGAATTACTGTATCAAACGCGGCTTTCAGCACCATTAAGTGATCTTGAATTACTGTTCAGCATTACTGATCTACCTGCGGGTCCAGGAGGCAAGGTAATTATGTGGTTAGCAGCATTAATGAGTTTTGTTTTGTTAACCGGTTTTTATTTAATGTATCGCCTAGGTGTTGGTCAAATCAACCTCGCCAACCAACAACAAGACTTTGTATCCGCCGTTAGTCATGAATTAAAAACCCCGCTAACATCGATCCGTATGTATGGTGAAATGTTACGTGAAGGTTGGGCGAGCGAAGACAAAAAAAAGACCTATTATGATTTTATTTTTGATGAAAGTGAACGACTATCACGTTTAATTAATAATGTACTTCATTTGGCAAAAATGACCCGCAATGAACAAGGTGCGGTGCTGAAAAAAATAACGGTTGCCGAGTTAATGGATGGGGTGCGATCAAAAGTATCCACTCAAATTGAGCGAGCAGGTTTTGAGATTGAGTTTCATTGTGATGACAATGCACGCCAACAAACGATTGAAGTAGATGAAGATTGGTTTAGCCAGATCATGATCAATTTAGTCGACAATGCGATTAAGTTTTCTGCTAAAGAAGAGTTGAAAAAAATCGAGCTGTCATGCCAAGAGCTAAGCCATGGGAAAATCCAATTTACCATCCGAGATTATGGCCCCGGCATTGATACGCAACAAATCAAAAAAATCTTTAAATTATTCTACCGCACGGAGAATGAACTCACCCGTGAAACTGTGGGTACGGGTATCGGTCTAGCATTAGTGCATCAAATGGTGGTCAATATGAAGGGTCAGATTGATGTGGTGAATAAAGAGCCTGGCGCTGAGTTTAGAATTGCTTTTCCGTTTAACTAGGTTTAAAGATAGCTGTCATTCCCGCATGTTTACCCAGTCAAGCTGAGCACAAGCTTAGCGGGAACCTAGTGAAGTAAAGATAGATTCCGGCTACAAGCCTACCGGAATGACGGGAATCTAAATCTACGGAAGTATTTTATCAATTTACTTAACTATGCTTAAGCTGTTTGGGTGTACCTAAGCTTTAATCAAGCAGACCTAAACCGCGTAAACCGCACAATAAATATTGCCACAAATGGTAATATCAAACCAATCAATAGCGATGTAATAATTAATGTACCTAAATCACTATAATCAGCAGGCGTTTGAATGACGCCGGTCGCTTGGTCTTTGACTTCTCGGGTAACGGTGAAGATTTGATTTAGATATTTTGTGCCGAGCTGCGATAGAGATAATGCTAAATTAGTAAACGATGCCATTACCGCAAAGAAGGTGGCTTTTAAATTAGCGGGGGCGGAGTTTGCTATCCATGCCAACATGGGGATCATGGCTATTTGCCCTAATGGTGATTCAACTGCTGTGTCTACTAATGCAATAAAGCGGGCATCCACTATGCCGCCTGTCATCGCCGCTGTCCATACATGAAAACCATAAAACATACTGAGGATGGGGAGTGCTAAAAAGGTGGTGACAATGGTGAGCATGCCGACGATATAAGCAATAGAATGCCCAGCCATAAAACGGCGGAAAATAAACATGCCTGTGAGAGTGAGCACGCTGCCGACTAATGACAGCACAGAGAAAAATTGTTGGTCAAATTCGAGCTGATCGATCATCCACCACGACATGCCGGGGCCGGGCGAGGGTAGGGCGCGGAATACAAAAATAATAATGGCGGTGCCTACCAGTGTGGCGCGGGCTTCCGGTTTCAGTTCAAGGGTTAGTTTATAGATTATAAAGCTGATAATGGCGAATGAACCGAGAAATATAATCTCTTGGCTATATTTAAAATCACTTAATCCCATGCTAAGCGTAAATGCCACAAACACAAGACTACCACCTAAAATCCACCAATTAGGGTGCGTTTTTTCAATGGCATCGTGGCGAGTAGCGTGAATCTCTGCCATATTCATGCCGCTAGCGAGGAGTTGTTTTGTTTCTTTACGTTGAATAATTGCTGCTAATGCCACGCCTAATACTGAGACAAAGGGGATAATTAACGACATTTGATAGATGCCGCGGTAGGCGGCGATTTTTTCTAATTCGGATAGTGATGAGGCATCTCTAAATACGTAAATATTAACTAATGCGACTAAAATACTACCGCCGATAATGGCGACACGCCCTAAGGTTTGCATGGTAATGTGCATTAGTTTTAATTGGTCTTCGGGGATTGCGGTGCCGTTTTCATCCACATAAGGCACGGCATCAACGGTCATGCCATCAGCAACCACATCTTGAATAACATAACCAACAGGTGCGAGTAACGCGCTCCAAACAAACCAGTGTTCGGCTGGCATAATAGCGGACATTGCTTCGCGATCGGTCAGCAAACCTACCATGATAAGTAGGCTCATTGCGATGAGTGATGCTCCTAAAAATACTAGCCAACCTTTATAACGCCAAATCAAATCAACCAAATGACCGACCGGCATTTTGAGTGCCCATGGAATAGTGGCCCAAAAGCCTAATGCGGCAAGAAATTCGGCTGATAGACCTAGATATTCTTTAACAAAAAAAGTACCAACAATAGCGGATAAACCGGAAATGCCTGCAGCCATATAGACCATAAGAGGTGGCATATAGGATAAGCGCATTTCTTTTCCTAATGACAGAATATTTTCATTGAACCAGCGGTGTAGTGCAGTCATAAATTGTTTAATTTATTAAGTAGAGAAAAGGTGAGTGTAGGTGAGCTTGTTAAAGCTGTCTATAACTAACCTGAATCCTGTTTAAGAAAAGGGAACTAAACGCCTGTTAACCGATCAGATCTTTTACGACAAAGATTTTGATGAAAGGAAAACAGGCTCATGAACAAATTAACAGACATATTCTGTGAT
>JALSLH010000066.1 GCA_026988435.1 Methylophaga sp. | reverse complement strand
ATATAAAGATAAACATTTAGTAGAAGTAGACTCGGATGACGAATTAGAGAAAGATGCCTTAGCCTTTGTTATCACGCTTGACTATTTATACAATAAAAAATTATATCAGTAAGCTGAAGGTTTCTGGCAGGGCAAGAGCATATTAAATAATTTTCAGTTTTTAAAAGAAAATATAGACAAGTATCCAATACCTTGGTCATCCCGGTGGGCTTTTTAGCCGGGATCTACTCCAATTGACCTAGATTCCGGCTAAAAACCTGCCGGAATGACAACTTGTTTAGTATAGAGCTAAGAGTTAATGACTTTCCAAGTTATTTGAGGATAAACTAGCTTGTTGTTTTTTATAATGCTCTTGCCCTGTGGTTTCTGGTTAACGATTTTACTTAACTTATCAGTATCTTGTATAATGCTCCGTTATTTGATTTATGGCAGTTTCATTTGAAACTGCCTTTTTCGTTTTAGGCCAATAATAAGAATAGGCTTTAGAGAGAAGTAGAGTGGAGTAGAACCATGACAAATTCCGTCATGCCAACGTATGGACGTCTTGATGTTGCCTTTATAAAAGGTCAAGGTGCTTGGTTAACAGATACAGAAGGTAAGCAGTATTTAGATGCGCTGAGCGGTATCGCTGTGTGCAATTTAGGCCATGCGCACCCTGCCATCACACAAGCTATCACGGAACAAGCAGCCACGCTTATTCATACTTCCAATATTTATCATATTCCTTTACAAGAACAGTTAGCTGACAAACTTACTGATTTGTCAGGTATGGAACAGGTTTTCTTTTGTAATTCAGGTGCAGAAGCAAATGAAGCCGCTATAAAAATAGCGCGAAAATATGGTCATACTAAAGGTGTAGATAAACCCGTTATTATTGTCATGGACGGAAGTTTTCATGGCAGGACGATGGCAACCTTATCCGCTACAGGTAACTCAAAAGTTCACGCGGGATTTGAGCCTTTAGTCGCTGGTTTTGTGCGTATACCTTTTAATGATATCGATGCATTACGCATGGCTATAAGTCATTGGCCTGAAGCGGTGGCTGTTATGCTAGAGCCAATACAAGGAGAGGGTGGTATAAAAATCCCTACTCCTGATTATTTGGCCGAAGTACGTGAACTATGTACACAACGTAAATTGCTAATGATGCTTGATGAAGTGCAGACAGGCATTGGCCGTACTGGCGAATGGTTTGCCTTTCAGCACAGTGAAGGCTTGTTACCAGATGTAATGATGCTGGCTAAAGGTCTAGGTAATGGGATGCCTATTGGTGCATGTTTAGTTGCAGGTGATGCTGTGGGCATTTTAGAAGCAGGCAATCATGGCTCAACTTTTGGTGGAAATCCTTTGGCATGTAACGTTGCTTTGGCAGTATTAAACACTATCGAGAACGATAAATTGATACAGAATGTTAAAACATTGAATGCAACGATGGTGCAAAGATTTGAACAAGCACTGTCGGGTTATTCGGAGGTTAAAGTGATTCGTGCAGCCGGCTTTATGTTTGGTATAGAGTTGATTAAGCCATGTACAGCGTTAGTTCAGCAGGCATTAGATAAAGGCTTATTAATTAATGTAACGGCGGACAATGTTATTAGACTGCTACCGCCACTGCTTATAAATGCCGAAGAAGCCATGTTAATTGTTGATAAAACAAGTAAATTAGTGATTGAGTTTATCGAATCCCAAGAAATTAAGTGTGTAGCTTAAGGGCTCTCCGACCAAGTCATGAACTCATATATACCCATAATCATTCAATCTGCAGTTTTCATAATGAAAGCTAGAAAACCAGTGCTACGTTGCAATGCTCGATAAGGACAAGTCATTACCTTCACATTGCGCCTTGCTCTGGTTTCCTATTTTCACCCTGAAATTCCGCACATTGAATGATTATGGGTATATCACGCGTAAAACATCCAATTTCTGCGTTAAAAAGCTTCACAATAGCTTGCTATTATGTGTGCTTTTCGTCTTGAACTTGAATGTTTTTCACGCAATCTATTTACCTTGGCGGTTACTTCGTTTCGCCCAGACTTATTCAGAGGCTCCAAAATGAGACATTTTTTAACCTTAAAAGATCTAACATCAGACGAGTTGCAGCAATTAATTGTACGTGCAATTGAGCTAAAACGGTTGCACAAAGCCGGTGAAATATATGAGCCGCTTAAAAACAAAGTGCTGGCAATGATTTTTGATAAATCATCGACTCGTACCCGCGTTTCATTTGAATCAGCCATGGTACAGTTTGGTGGCGGCTCAATATTCTTATCGCCTAATGATACTCAGTTAGGCCGTGGTGAACCGGTAGAAGATTCTGCTCGTGTTATTTCAAGCATGGTTGATGCCGTGATGATCCGTACTTTTGATCACGCGATGGTGAAAAAGTTTGCTGAAAATTCATCTGTGCCTGTTATTAACGCATTAACGGATGACTATCATCCTTGTCAGCTATTAGCAGATATGCAAACGTATCAAGAACAACGTGGTTCGATTAAAGGTAAAACCGTCACATGGGTAGGGGATGGCAATAATATGTGCCATTCATACATCAATGCCGCTGATCGATTTGGCTTTAAGCTTAATATTGCCACACCAAAAGGCTATGAGCCTAATGCTAATATTGTTACTTCAGCAAATGCAACGATTACTTTATTCAATAATGTAAGTGAGGCTGTTAAAGGATCGAACTTAATTGTGACCGATGTTTGGGCCAGCATGGGTCAAGAAGAAGAGCAGAAAAAACGTGAAATAGCCTTCGCGGAATTTCAAGTGAATCATGACATTATGGCGCAGGCTAATGAGGGCGCTTTATTTATGCACTGTTTACCAGCTCATCGTGGCGAAGAAGTGTCTGCCGAACTGATGGATGATAAAAATAGCGTGGTATGGGATGAAGCTGAGAATAGACTACATGCTCAAAAAGCATTGTTAGAGTTTTTATTCGCTAACTAACCTCAACTCGGGATAAGCAATAGCCATCCAGCACATTTATTTTAGCGGTTCTCTGCGTTAGATTGACTTTCAATAGCTCGCTATTGCTACGTCAACCTGCCTTGATAACCACTAAAATAAACGCACTGGTGATATATTCTTGGTTTTTTCTATGTGTCTTGCGGCGAATCAGTTTATAAGTCATTGTAAATTATAGTATTGCTAACTACTCTTATCCCGAATTGAGGTTAACTAATTGCTCATTGAGTTGCTGTAAGCGCTCAATTGTACCAATATCTGACCACAGGCCGTTATAGTGCTCACCTTGCAGTTGCTGTTTAGCGATGCTTTCTAGCAATAAGGGTTTCAGTGCCAAACGTTGCACTTCTAAACCAGCAAAAAAAATAGGACTATAGACTGCAATTCCGCTAAAAGTGAATTTCTTACTAGCTTGCTGATTAACTGAACCAGAGGATAGTGAAAAATCACCATTAGGATGATGTTTAGGATTGTTAACCAAAACTAAATGCGCTAGTTTATTTGTTTTTAATTCCAGCTTACTCAATTGTTCAAAAGGATAATTCGTCCAAATATCGCCATTAACAACTAAAAATGGCTCAGCACCTAATAAGGGCAGGGCATTGATAATTCCCCCCGCAGTTTCAAGCCCACCTTGTTGTTCAGGTGAGTAAGTAATTTTTGCACCAAACTGCTGACCATCACCCAAGGTATCAGGAAATTGTTGGCCTAAGTGTGCGTAGTTGATGATGATTTCAGTTATACCTGCTTGAACTAGAGCGATGATTAAATGCTCAATTAAGCTGTGTTCCCCCGCCTTTAACAGTGGTTTAGGTGTGTGGTCAGTTAAGGGGCGTAAACGTTCACCACGACCTGCAGATAAAATCATTGCTTTCATTAAATCGCTGCTATTTTTTCTTGTTGTTGAAGAAAGCTATTTAGCTCAGAAAATTCTGGATATTTAGCACTTATTTTACGTACATATTTTAATGTTAAAGGTAAGTCATTAATATAATTAGATTTACCATCACGATAATTAAGCCGTGCAAAAATACCAAGCACTTTGATATGACGTTGCAAACCCATAAAATCGAACCATTTTGTTAATTGTTCAATAGATACATCCTTGCTGAAAATCTTATTTTCAATCGCTTTATTGTAATAATAATTGACCCATTGATCTACTTTTTCATCTGGCCATTCGATATAACAATCACGCAATAATGAGACTAAATCATAGGTAATGGGACCTATTACCGCATCTTGAAAATCGATGATGCCTGGTGAGTTTTCAGGGGTGTGCATCAAATTTCGTGAGTGATAGTCACGGTGGACAAATACTTGGGGTTGCTCAAGCGCACTCTGTTCCAGTATTTTAAAGCTTTCAATTAAAAATTTAGGGACCCCAATAGATAGGTGTTGACCAAGAAACCATTCTGGAAATAATGCCATCTCTTGTTGTAATAATGCACTATCATATTTTGGTAACTTCATTTCATTATTAGGTAATAACTGCATTGAAATCAGACTTTTGATGGCTGAATGATACAATCTATCAGCAGACTGTTCATTAAGCACATCTAAGTATGCTTGCTTACCAAAGTCAGAAATCAATAACAATCCTTTCTCAATGTCATAAGCTGTAAAGTCGGGAACATTCACCCCATGTTTATGCATAAACTTAGCTATGGAAATAAATGGCTGAGTATCTTCCTGAGCAGGGGGGGCATCCATTAAGATCAAACTTGAATCTGCAACAGTCACTCTGAAGTAGCGCCTAAAGCTAGCGTCACTAGATGCTGGCTCAATGTCAAAAGCAACACTAGAAAATAGTTGTTTCAGCCATAGTTTAATTTCATTTAAGCGATTATCGATGATATTTATACCTGTCATTATTGATTGTGAATATATACCCAAAATACTTGAAGATGCAGGTTTCAGCAAGAGAAGAAGCCATTATATTCTAGGCATAAAACGCAGGAATTAGTCGTTCTAATTCTAAGTTTTATAACGACGAAGATAATGGTTTATCCTCTTGCCCTGCGGGAGCTTAGCACGAATGCCAGCACTGCGTTACAATGCTCGACAAGGACTAGTCATTGCCTTCACATTGCGCCTTGTTCTGACCTTCGTGCTAAGCTCTGAAATCTGCATCTTCAAGTAATTTGGGTAGATATTACTATTGTCTTTTATGTCTAGCGCACTAAAACATGAAATAAAGTGTATAGTATCGGGTCTAAAATAACACTAAAACTAATGATTTTTATGGAGAGACAATGAAAAAGCTTACTTTTGTACTATTAGCGGGTTTATTAGCATTAACGGCCTGTGATAATGACACTACCAATCAAGCTATGGATGATGATGTGTCTCCAGCAGTTGAGCAGCCTACAGAAGCCGCAGCAACAGCAGAAGAATCATTACGAACGCCTGCAGATCTTTCAGAAGAAGATAGTGCAGAAATGTATAAAATTATCTTCGATTATAATAAATGCATGATGGCAAGCCGCTTAAATGCAACTCAAGATCATAAATCAATGCAAAATTCTGCAAATGAGATATTACAATCTTGTGAATCACATTTAACACATTTAGAAGACCATTTGAATTCGCAAAATTTAAACAAAGCGCTCGTCATTGGAATGGTTCACAAAATGCGTTCAAAAGCAGCTCGTAAATTAATGGCGCAAGGAATGAATCAAATGGCCGCACAAGCTATGGCAGCGGAAAGTGCCGACAAAATGAAGGCCGCAGAATAACCTTAGTGTTTACTTTGTTTCGGTTGAAGCACATCAATGCCTTGTTTTTGCAGCATGGCTATCAACCGAATCAAAGGTAAGCCAATTAAGGTATTAGGATCATTGCCCTCAAGTTTAGAGAACAAGCTAATTCCAAACCCTTCTGATTTAAAACTACCAGCACACTGATAAGGTTGTTCTTGCTTTAAATAAAAGTCAATTTGTTCTAAAGAGAGTGTTCTAAAGCTCACTTCAAATGGTTCAACGACGGATTGCATTTCACCTGTTTTACTATTGAATAGCGCTAAGCCTGTTAAAAACTGCACTGTTCTCCCTGATGCGGCTTGCAGTTGTTGAACTGCATTTTGATGATTTCCTGGTTTACCTAAAATACTGCCATCAAGCACCGCGACCTGATCAGATCCTATAATTAGCGCATCGGGATGATTTAATGCAATAGCCTGTGCTTTTTGCTCAGATAATCGCTGTACTAGTTTTGTTGCATCTTCCCCCGGCAAAGCTTGTTCATCAATATCGGGAGATACCGCATCAAATAACAAACCTAATTTAGCTAATAATTCAGCTCTAAACGGCGAGCTTGAGCCTAAAATAAGTTGCTGCATTAGGTGATAACAGTAGGTGTGGCACGGCCCGTACGTTGTGTGATTTCTGCTAAATCATCCGCGACAGAAATAAGATCCTGAAGTGCAGATTGTGTTTCTTGATTAAGTTTATTCACATCTTGTTCATACGATTCAATATAAAGTCGAAGTGTTGCGCCTTCCGTTCCCGTACCTGATAAACGTAAGATAATACGGGCACCATCGTCAAAACCAATTCGAAGCCCCTGATTGCTAGAAACACTACTATCAACAGGATCCGTGTAACTAAAGTTATCGGCATATTGAACTATACGCCCAGCCAATGTTTGACCGACTAAGCTTGGAAATTTGGCTTCAAGATCAGTCATTAATTGTGAAGCAATATCACTTGGAATGGCTTCATAATCATGACGTGTATAGTAATTTCGACCATATTCTTGCCAATGTTGATTTACAATTTCAGCTACAGATTGTTTGCGCTGGGCAAGGATATTCAACCAAAATAATACCGCCCATAAGCCATCTTTTTCTCGAATATGGTTCGAGCCACTGCCAAAGCTCTCTTCGCCACATAAAGTAGTGCGATTAGCATCGAGCAAATTGCCAAAGAATTTCCAGCCCGTTGGTGTCTCATGGCATTCGATGCCTAATTTCTCAGCTACGCGATCAGGAGCCTGACTAGTAGGCATTGAGCGAGCAACACCTGTTAATCCATCTTTATAAGCAGGAATAAGGTGTGCATTCGCTGCCATAATCGCCAAACTATCAGAGGGAGTAACAAAGAAGTTATTACCCAAAATCATATTTCGATCGCCATCTCCATCTGAAGCAGCTCCTAACGTGGGGGCATTATCTGCAAACATTTCATCAACTAATTCTTTTGCGTATGTTAAGTTGGGATCAGGGTGGCCACCACCAAAATCAGTAAGAGGAGTGCCATTAATAACGGTACCTGCTTCGGCACCTAATTCTTTTTCAAGGATCTCTTTTCCATAAGGCCCCGTGATAGCGTGCATAGCATCGAAGCGCATGGAAAAACCATCGTCAGCAAGCAAGGCGCGAATAGCATCAAAATCAAATAAGCTAGCCATTAGATCGGCATAATCACTAACAGGATCAATAACTTCAACCTTCATCTTACTTAGATTCTGACGACCAATTGTGCTTAGATCTATATCGCCGTCATCGATAATTTGATACTGATTGATGGTTTGTGTGTTAGCAAAAATAGCATTAGTGATATTTTCAGGAGCAGGTCCACCATTACTGACATTATATTTGATACCAAAATCTTCCGTTGGCCCTGCAGGATTATGACTTGCAGATAAGATAATGCCGCCAAAAGCATTATATTTTCGAATAATGCATGATGCCGCCGGCGTAGATAGTAAGCCATTTTGCCCTACAATAGCCTTAGAGAAACCATTAGCCGCCGCCATTTTTAAAATAATTTGAACAGCATTTTCATTATAAAAGCGACCATCGCCACCGACAACAAGTGTTTTTCCTTCCACATTATCAAGCGCGTTAAAGGTTGATTGAACAAAGTTTTCTAAATAATGCACTTGTTGAAAAACAGTCACTTTTTTCCGCAAACCCGAGGTGCCTGGTTTTTGATCATTGAAAGGAGTGGTTGTTACCGAAAGCATTGCCATTTTATTTACCTTTGATTGTAAGATATACTCGAAACCTACTTTTAAATACTAATATACCTATGCAATGACCAGTACTCAACAACAAGATGCAGCACGTTTAATGCGGCTTGCAACCTATGCATCTGTTTCTACTGCTATCTTATTAATTTCAGCCAAGCTTGTTGCTTGGTTTATCAGCGACTCAGTCAGTGTTTTAGCCACCTTACTTGATTCTAGTCTTGATGTTGTCGCATCACTAATAAATTTATTTGCAGTCAGACACGCGCTACAACCAGCGGATCACGAACATCGTTTTGGGCATGGCAAAGCTGAGGCTCTCGCGGGAATGGGGCAGGCATTTTTTATAGCAGGATCAGCAGGTTTTTTATTGCTACAAGCATCAGGTCGCTTATTTCATCCACAAGATAAAATTGCGGGTTTAGAGGTTGGAGTAGGGGTGATGATTTTTTCAATCATTGCAACACTCTTATTACTGTCTTTTCAAAAACATGTCATTTCAAAAACAAACTCAACAGCTATAAAAGCCGACGCATTACACTATAAAACTGATTTATGGGTTAACTCCAGTGTTATTCTCGCATTGCTACTCACTTTTTATGGCTGGCCTTATTTTGATGCAATATTTGCATTAGGCATCGCTGTTTTCATTTTATACAGCGCTTGGGAAATTATCAGAGAATCGATTGATTTACTGATGGATCATGAATTGCCTGATGAGGATCGCGAAAAAATCAAAAAACGTGTAAGAACGCATAATAATGTCCTTGGTTTGCACGACTTAAGAACACGCCGGTCGGGGAATACGGTATTTATCCAATTACATTTAGAATTAGATGGCGCCTTAAGCTTATCGGCTGCTCATGCAATTGCAGATGGCGTTGAACGTGACCTAATCAGCCTCTTTCCATCAGCAGAAGTTATTATTCATGAAGACCCTGTTGATACAGTGAATAGCACCCCCAATTCTAGTTAAAAATAGTTTTTAACATCCAAAACACAAAGAAACCTCGTATAATTTAAATAACTTTAATTATTTTGAGCGTTTACTTTGCCCCATAATATCCAAATCTATGCAGGAATTGCTGTTTTACTGCTGCTATTAATTATAATCACACTTTTGTTTAGAAAAAGAAAACAACAAGCGAACAATAAAATTGATATAGCATTAAAACCCTACTCACAAGCATCTTTACAAGATATAATTTTCCCTGATGGCGTGGGAGGAATCATTGATATTGAACGCCTAGTTTTATTAAATAAAGGGATCTTAGTCATTGAAACATACCCCATATCAGGCAATTTGTTTGGGGCAGATAAAATAGAGAAATGGACGCAAATGATTAATGGCAAGAGCTTTAAATTTACCAACCCACTTTATCGTATTCAAATGTTACGTCAGGCTATTCAAGTTATTGCCCCGAGCACACCTATTTTTTATCGCATAATTTTTACGGCTAAGGATTCCTCTTTCCCTAAAGGCAAGCCCGATGATGTTTCAACATTGCTCACATTAGAAAGCGACTTGGAAATGTTCAAACAAATACCTGATATGACTGAAAAACAACGATCAAACTGGGATCGCATTTTACGCATTGCACGAAAAGATGGGCAAGCAATACAAATGGGCACAGTAAATGGCTGATAATCGCTTAATTGTAGCCATCTCATCACGCGCCTTATTTGACTTAGATGAAAGTCATCAAATCTACGAACAACAAGGCACAAAAGCCTATTGCCAGTATCAAATCGATCATGAAGATGTACCGCTTGAGGCCGGGGCAGCATATTCATTGGTTAAAAAATTATTAGCCTTAAATAACAATAAAGCAAATACCGCACATGTCGAAATCATTCTCTTATCACGAAATAGCTCAGACACAGGCCTGCGAATATTTAACTCGATTCAACATCATAAACTTAATATCAGCCGTGCCGTTTTTACATCAGGCAGCAGCCCCTATCGTTATGTAGAAACCTTTGGTGCAAATTTATTTTTATCAACAAGCCCTGAAGATGTCAGAAAAGCATTAGATGCAGGTATTGCCGCCGCTACAATTTTACCTTCAAATGTGGGTGATAATAGCGACGAAGATCAATTACGTATTGCTTTCGATGGTGATGCCGTGCTTTTTTCAGATGAATCTGAACGCATCTACAAAGAAAAAGGCCTACAAGCTTTCACAGAAAATGAACAGCAAGCAGCAAAAGAACCACTAAGCGGTGGGCCATTCAAAGAATTTTTAACCGCCCTAAATCACCTGCAAACAGAATTTAGTGATGAAGAGTCACCTATTCGAACTGCATTAGTAACAGCACGTTCTGCGCCAGCACATGAAAGAGTTATTAGAACACTACGCGCATGGGGGATCCGCATCGATGAAGCAATATTCCTCGGTGGCTTAGATAAAGGCCCATTTTTAAAATCATTTGGTGCAGATATCTTCTTTGATGATCAGCAAGGCCATTGTGATTCGGCAAGAGAGCATGTCGCAACAGGGCATGTGCCACATGGCATAGCAAATGAAAAAAGCAAAAAGGAGTAATCTATTTCGCTTGCTTAAATGCGTGTAGTGCTGGATAAACTAACAGAAATATTTTACGATGTAGATGACTTTGCAACGGTGTTTATGCCGGAAAATGGCAATGGCGATGTGAATTTTGGAATTTTGGGGGACACAATACTTTGGAATTTTGGGAATTTTGGGGACACAATACTTAATTATGCTACAATCCAACCATGGCACGATTAGCAAGGGTAATTTTACCCAACTACCCACATCATATTATCCAGCGAGGAAATCGTAGACAGGATGTTTTTTTCTCCGATG
>JALSLH010000065.1 GCA_026988435.1 Methylophaga sp. | reverse complement strand
TCACAGAATATGTCTGTTAATTTGTTCATGAGCCTGTTTTCCTTTCATCAAAATCTTTGTCGTAAAAGATCTGATCGGTTAACAGGCGTTTAGTTCCCTTTTCTTAAACAGGATTCAGGTTAACTAATAAGAATAAATGCAAAAATAATGCCGTTATTTATAGAGCTTATTTTCCGATACAAAAACTAGAGAATATCTTATCTAATAAGTCTTCATTACTAAACGTGCCGGTAATTTCACCCAAGGCTTGCTGTGCTTGGCGCAGCTCTTCAGCGAGCAATTCACCCGCCCCCATTCCTGTTAAACAGTGGTATCCGGCGTTAATCGCAACGTGGGTACGTGCCAACGCATCGAGGTGGCGACGACGAGCAATAAACACTCCTTCATCTTGTGGATGATAACCCACTGAGTCACAAAGATGCTTCTCGAGTAAATCCATCCCTTCGCCAGTTTTTGCCGATAAATATAAATTAGCTTGATCACCCTTGTTATTTATAGACGCTTTTTTGCCGCTTTTATCAATTTTATTATAAATAATTGTCAGTGGAATTTGCTGTGGAAGTGCAGCACGAATTTGTTCATCTTTACTTGTCATGCCAGAAGCATCATCAACCACCAGTAAAATATGATCCGCTTGAGCAATTTCGGTTTGGGTTCGGCGAATACCTTCTTGCTCAACAATATCTGCTGAATCGTGTAACCCTGCCGTATCAGAAATTCGAAGAGGCAAGCCGCCCAAATGAATTTGTTCTCGCAAGATGTCTCGTGTTGTTCCTGCTACCTCAGTCACGATCGCCGCATCATGGCCCGCTAATTGATTATGTAAGCTAGATTTACCTGCATTCGGTTGACCAGCCAAGACCACGCTCATACCCTCACGTAATAATCGCCCTTGTTGGGCACTACTGGTAATCGCGTCAACCGTTTTTAATAACGCCAATAACTGATCACCCACCGCCGCTTCAGCAAGAAAATCAATTTCTTCATCACTGAAGTCGATTGATGCTTCAACAAACATGCGTAATTCAGTTAATTGTGTGAGTAATTTATTAACTCGTTCAGAAAACACACCTTGCAAGGATCGCATAGCACTTCGCGCAGCTTGTTCAGTAGAACTATCGATTAAATCGGCAACGGCTTCTGCTTGTGCTAAGTCCATTTTATTATTGAGGAATGCACGTTCTGAGAACTCACCAGGTCGCGCCATGCGAGCGCCAAGGCTAATCGCACGTTGACATAAGCGATCTAAGACGACAGGGCTACCATGCCCTTGTAATTCGATTACATCTTCACCGGTAAAGGATGCAGGATTAGGAAAGTAAAGTACAACACCACTATCAATAATTTCACCGTCGCTATCTTTGAAATTACTGAATTGAGCATGACGTGGGGCAGGTAATTTTCCACAAAAGGATCGCGCTATTTCAGCGCTTTTGCTACCTGATAATCTAACAATGCCAACACCGCCACGCCCAGGCGCAGTGGCGATAGCAACTATCGTATCCATTGTTAGGTTACAGAGCCCCTAATTTCTTAGTTATGTACCACTGCTGAGCAATAGACAAAGTATTATTGACCACCCAATACAACACCAAACCTGATGGGAAAAAAGCAAAAAATACTGAGAAAATAACGGGGAATGCTTTCATCACCATTGCTTGAGCAGGATCTTGTGGCGCTGGGTTCAGTTTTTGCTGGAAGAACATACTCAAGCCAAATAATACTGGCAAAATAAAGTAAGGATCGCTTGCTGTTAGATCTTGTATCCACAACATAAATGGAGCCTGTCTCAATTCAATTGCTTCAACCAATACCCAATAAAAGGCTAAAAATACCGGCATTTGCACTAAAATAGGTAAACAACCACCTAATGGGTTGATTTTTTCAGTGCGATATAAATCCATCATCGCAGCATTAAATTTCTGCTTATCATCACCAAAACGCTCTTTTAATTGAGCTAATTTTGGTGTCAATTTACGCATACCTGCCATTGAGCGATAACTTTTCGCTGATAGTTGGAAAAAGGCTAATTTAATTAGAATTGTCAGAAAAACAATTGCCCAGCCCCAGTTATTGGTAATTTTATGAAGCTTTTCCAGTAGCCAAAATAATGGCTTTGAGATAATAGTCAATTTTCCAAAATCAACAGTCAAATCAATATTTTCTGCCACCGCTTCTAAGCGTTTATGTTCTTTGGGGCCAAGATACATTTTGTAGCTTGTTTTACCTGTATTTCCATCTTCGATACTAATAGTTGGCATTTTCATGCCTGCAGTATAGTTACGCCCATTAATTGATTTTCCGTAAAAGCTTTTTTCTTTTTCTTGCGGTTCTGGCACCAGTGCAGCAACAAAATAATGTTGAATCATTGCAACCCAGCCTGTTGATGCTGTTCCAGTAAAATCAGCATCATCTAAATCGTCAAAATCTACTTTCTCATAATGATTGTCTTCACTAGAAAATACAGCGCCAGTGTAGGTATAAACAAAGCCTTTTTTCTTTCCTGGTTTTGTACGATTAAACTGTGCATATGGATAAGCTGAAAAATGTTCACCGCTATTGTTTGTTATTTGATAATCAACATCAATTAAATAACTATCACGGTGAAAATGGTATGTTTTTGTAACAGATAGTCCATCTTCAGATTGCCAATGAAACGGCACATCTAACGTATCTTGGCCTACACCCAACACATAACTACTGCTTTCCGCTGTGTATTGACTATTATGGATTGGGGCTTTATTTGAAACATTCAACAAGCCAGATTGTGTAACAAAAAAGTGCGATGCACTATCATCCATAAATTGAACCGGCACATCGGGTGCTGTTGATTCAACAGGATATTTCAAGAGTGCTACATTTCGAATATCAGCACCCTGCGGATCAATATACACATCTAGTACATCTGTTTTAATATGAATTTTATTCGCATTATTGGTAGAAGCTACTTGATTGACTTCAGGGAGACTTCCATTTGCAGAGACTGATGGCAAATCAGGCAGATCTTGTTGAGACACTGCAGGTGAAACAGAGGGTAAATCGCTATTTTCATTTATTGCCGTTGCTGCCTGTTGCTGTGTAGCTAATGGGCGCACATAGTCATTTTGCCATGCATCCCACAGCAATAATGACACAATCACTAAGCCGAAAATAATATAGGTTTTGAAATTATCCATTGTCTGTATGCTTCTTTAATTCAGGAACAGGATCTAAGCCACCCTTATGCCAAGGATGGCAACGAGAAATTCGTCTTATGCCAAGCCATGTGCCACGCAGAGCACCGAATCGATTGATTGATTCAATCATATAATTTGAACAGGTAGGTTGAAAGCGGCAACTTGCGCCCAGCAATGGGCTTATTAGCAATCGATATGCTCGAACCAGACCAATTAAGACTCTTTTTGCCATTGTCCTACCACCGTTTTCCAGTGCTGTTCTAATGCTGCCCAAATCTGCTTTGATGGTTGTTTAACCACATCTGCTCTAGATAGCACTACAATATCAATATTTTCAAAATCAGATTGATGTTGCCGGAACGACTCGCGAATAATCCGCTTTAAACGATTACGATTCGAGGCCAACTTGATATGCTTTTTTGCAATCGCCAAACCCAACCGTGGCCGACCCACCGAGTTTCTAACCGTTAATACCGTCAAACCACCACCAGATGCGCGTTTTGCTTGACGAAATACCCGAGTAAAATCCCCAGGTTTATTCATTTTCATGCCCCGGCTAAATTTTGCCAAGTCATGTTCTCCTAAACTATTTATATAGTTAAGTTGAAAATTAAACGGTTAGGCTTGCGCGGCCTTTAGCACGACGTGCATTAATAACACGACGACCACCAACAGTTTTCATGCGTGCACGGAAACCATGTGTACGTTTACGCTTAATATTACTAGGCTGAAAAGTTCTTTTCATTTTACCAACTCCAAAATCTAAATTCTTACTTGCCCAAATGTTTAAAACACTTAGGGTTTGCCCTGAATGCTACAAATACTAAGATCTGGCGAGGGCAAAAGGGCTGAGATTATAGTGTTTTATGGGGGTAGAAGTCAAACATCTTTTGAACAAGAGAGACAATAAGCTCCCCTTACTTCCGCTGAGTGCAAAATATAATTTATCCACAGCCTCAATGAGCGTTATACTATAACATATTACAGCTCAGCTTGCGAGCTTAAAACCCATAAAAACCATTTCATAACCAAGGAGTTACCGTGTCTTCACCCCTGTGGGAAAAATGCCTATCCCATCTTGAAGATGATTTATCAGCACAACAGCTGAATACTTGGTTACGTCCATTGCAGGCAATCGAAACAGAATCGAGTTTGCGCCTATTAGCGCCCAACTCTTATGTGCAAGCGTGGGTACAAGAACAACTCGAACAAAAAATTAATGTTTTACTTGGCGCGCTAACTCAAGACAAAATTAACACGGTTCAAATTGAAGTGGGCACTAAAGTAGTTAATCCGCCACCAGAAAAAAGTAGCACACTATCCTCTAAATCTAGAAATTCTATTGCTGAACCCGCTCTTGGCAGCCCAATGAACCCTATGTTTACCTTTGATACCTATGTCGAAGGCAAATCAAACCAAATTGGACGAGCAGCCTCGTTACACGTTGCAGAGTCCCCCGGCACTAGCGGATACAACCCTTTATTTTTATATGGTGGAACAGGCCTAGGAAAAACCCATTTAATGCTTGCTGTCGGCAATCAGATAAAAAAGAACGATCCTAAAGCCCGTGTTATTTATTTATCTTCCGAGCGTTTTGTTCAGGACATGATCACCGCATTGCGCAAAAATGCGATTGATCAATTTAAGGCCTATTATCGTAGCGCGGATGCCTTGCTTATTGACGATATTCAATTTTTTGCTAAAAAAGAGCGTTCACAAGAAGAGTTTTTCTATACTTTCAATAGTTTATTAGAAGGCCAAAAACAAATCATTCTGACCTGCGACCGTTTTCCTAAAGAGGTTGAACATTTAGATGAACGACTGCAATCACGGTTTGGCTGGGGACTAACAGTTGCCATTGAGCCACCGGAGTTAGAAACTCGTGTCGCGATTTTGATTAAAAAGGCACAACAAAATCAAGTCACTCTACCCGAAGATGTCGCTTTTTTTATTGCCCAGCGTATAAAATCAAATGTACGAGATTTAGAAGGTGCATTACAGCGTGTGATGGCCTATTCTCGCTTTACAAATCAACCCTTATCAATTGATATGGCTGAAGTGGCGCTAAAAGATTTACTCGCACTGCACCAAAAATTAGTCACTTTGGAAAATATTCAAAAAACAGTGGCCGACTATTTTAAAATTCGCATGTCAGACCTGCTCTCTAAAAAACGCACGCGATCCATTGCGCGCCCTCGTCAAATTGCCATGGCCTTGGCGAAAGAACTGACAAATCATAGCCTACCAGAAATTGGTGAAGCCTTTGGCGGTCGTGATCATACAACGGTGTTACATGCCTGTCGCAAAGTCGCAGAATTAATAGAAACGGATAATAGAATTGCCGAAGATCACCGCAATTTATTTAGATCATTATCGAGCTAAACAGCATAGCTATTTAGAAAGCAAAAGCCCTGTGTTATAGTTTCATTGTTCCTAAAATCTAAGAGAATTTCTATGCAGTTTACAGTTAGCCAAGAAGATATTGTTAGACCACTGCAACTTGTGTGTAGCATTGTTGAACGTCGTGCAACCTTACCTATTTTGTCTACTATTTTATTGCGAGTACAAGGCAAACAGCTCACCATGACTAGCACAGATATGGAGCTGGAAATGATTGCAACTCTAGCCGTTGCAGTTGAACAAGAAGGCAACACAACCGTTTCTGCCCGTAAATTTCTTGATATTTGTCGCGCGCTACCCGGCAATGCCACTATCAACTTTAGTGCTAAAAATAATAAAGCTATTGTTAAAGCAGGTAAAAGTCGCTTTTCACTTTCAACGCTACCTGCTGAAGATTTTCCTGATAGCGAAGGTGCTGACTATATTGATGAAATCAGCTTGCCACAATCTGCACTCAAATCATTGCTTGATGAAACCAGTTTTGCTATGGCCAGCCAAGACGTTCGATACTACCTCAATGGTTTATTGCTTGAACGTGAAAAAGATATTCTTAGAACCGTCGCAACAGATGGTCACCGATTAGCATTGGGTAGCTTAAGCACCAGCTCAACTGTTGCTGAAAAAAACAACATCATCGTGCCACGCAAAGCTATCCTAGAACTAAGTCGCCTGTTAGACGATAGTGACGATAACGTAACCATTTCCTTTAGTAATCAACAAATTAAAGTTGAATTAACGGACCTACATTTCACATCTAAACTAATTGATGGCCAATTCCCGAACTATGAACGCGTATTACCGTTAGGTGGCGACAAAGAGGTAATTGCCGATCGTGAACAACTAAAACAAGCCTTATCACGCGCCTCAATTTTATCTAATGATAAACACCGGAGCGTGAAAATAAATCTTGAGCCAAATTTGTTTAAAGCAACCGTCACAAACCAAGAACAAGAATCAGCAGAAGAAGAAATTACCGTTGAATATTCAGGCCCATCATTAGAGATCGCCTTTAATAATGCCTATTTACTCGACCTACTGAATGCCATTCCCGATGAAAAAGTAAAACTCACTTTTTCTGATGAAAATAGCAGTGTATTAATCACACCTGCAAATGAAAAGCATGAGCGACAATATGTTGTTATGCCAATGAGACTTTAAAATCAAATCATGGCTGGCGGCTGGTCTAAAGATGGCGCAGTACAAGATCAAATAGATGCTAGTGTCGAAGATGCCGTTCAACTAGCTCGCAGTCAACTGCCAACGGGTGAAAGCTTTATACATTGTGAAGAATGCGAAGCTGAAATCCCCAAAGCTCGACGCAAAGCCATTCAAGGCGTTCGCTTATGTGTAAACTGTCAAAGCGAACTCGACCAGCAACAGGCAAAACATCATAGCTTTAACCGGCGTGGAAGCAAGGGCAGTCAGTTAAGATAAAACGGCAGTCCCTACTTATTTCTCATTCCCTTCACGCTTATACCCGTGACCATTCAATCTGTAGATTTCAGAGTTTAGCACAAGCGTCAGAGCAAGGCGCAATGTGAAGGCAATGACGAGTCCTTGTCAAGCATTGTAACGCGGCGCTGGCGCTTGTGCTAATCTCCCATAGGGCAAGAGAATAAGCCACACTCTTCGTCGTTATAAAGTCTTAAATTATGCCTACATGGATGTAGGTAAGTAGAGCAACGCAGGAGCAGTTGCCGAGAATGACTAATTCTGCGACTTTATGCCTACAATAGTATGGCTTCTTCTCATGCTGAATTCTGCACATTGAATGGTCACGGGTATAGATGTCTCTGTCACATCGAAACTTGGAATATCAGCATTATTAATGACGGTAAATACAATCCCGATAAAAACAAAAAAGAAGGCTGAGGCCAGAAAGCTAGCAGAAACAGGGTGTTCCATCCCTATCTCCTGAACTTTATAATAAAGAGTTATTACACATAGAACCGCTAATAAAAAACATATTTTTGCTGTGATACCCGATAATTTTTGAAGCATACTTTTTGTTTTTTTCATTATTCAATCGCTACCTAATAATAAACCGTTAATGTTTCAACTCACCCATAACCACTTTATCTTCAGTTATTTTTTGCACAACTTCTGAATAATAATCATCTCTAAACTCATCAATAACTTTTTTTGCATGAAGCTCATCAACACCGCTGCCGATCAAAACCTCTTCGGTTAATCGAAGGCTTGTTTCTAAGGTTTCAGATACGGTTGTCGTTGCGCCTTGGTTAACCAAATCTGCACAATGATGCCTATCTTTGGCTCGGGCATGGATCGGAACATCTGGATAGTGGTGCCTCACCAAGGGTATTAGACGAGCGAAGTTATCAGGGTCATCTAATGCAATAACAATCATTTTTGCTTGCTCTGCTCCTGCCGCCTGTAACACTTTCACATTACTTGCATCACCAAAAAAAACAGGGAAACCTTGCTCCCTTGCCTTTTTTACCCTGCTTTGGCTTAAATCAATAGCAACATAGGCAACATCAGCGGCACTTAATATTGCCCCAATCCTAGCTCCAACACGCCCAAACCCGGCTAAAATAATATGGCCATTATTCTCATCGAGAAACTCTGTAAATTGTTGATCGCCGTCAATGTCTTTTGGCGTATAGAATTTTTGTAGCAACTCATTTACTAACTTGACCGAAATAGGCGTAAATGCCATGGTGAGTGTAATAATCAAGGTTAATAGTTGTGCTAATGGCAACTCTAAAACGCCCGCTGAGGCGGCAAAGGCAAACATGACAAAGCCAAACTCACCACTTTGAGAAAGCAAAACAGCTGTTTGTGCTGATACATCATGACGAGTACCACTAAACCGAGCCAGCCAATAAACGATAAATGATTTGAGTAGCATCAGCCCTATCGTTAAGCCAATAATAATGAAAATCTTATCTAGCAATAAACCAAAGTCAACGCCCATGCCAACGGTCATAAAAAATAGACCGAGTAATATTCCTCTAAAAGGTAAAATATCAGCTTCAATTTGGTGTCTATATTGAGAATCTGCCAACATTACCCCAGCTAAAAAGGCGCCTAAGGCCATTGACAATCCGACTGATTCCATCAACCATGCAACCCCTAATACCAATAAAACAGCTGCCGCAATAAATACTTCGGGATCTTGGCTGACAACAATTCTACTGAGAAAAGGGTTTAATAAATAATGGCCTGCAACTAACAAGGCAAAAATGGCACCTATTGCAAAAAAGAAGTTATGCCCCTCTGACGCAACGCTACTGTCACTGCTCGCTAATACTGAGATCAACGCTAATAGCGGCACAACAGCAAGATCTTGCATCAGAAGAATTGAAAAAACGCGCCTTCCCATTGGTGTTGAAATGCCCCCTCGTTCAGAGAGCAATTGCAAACAAAAGGCAGTTGATGAAAGCGCCAAACCAAAACCAATGATAATGGCACTTTGATGATTTATACCCAGCCAGACAGTCACACCATAAAGCACCGCTGCCGTAATAAAAAGTTGGCCTAAACCCAAGCCTAAAATCAAATGACGCATTTGCCATAATTTTTCAGGTTTAAGTTCTATTCCTAAAATAAATAATAAGAAAATGACACCAAATTCACCTAGATGGCGTATTTGCTCAACCTCGGTGATAACTCCCAAACCCCATGGACCAAGAATAGCGCCAGCCGTTAAATAGCCCAATATGGCACCTAAGCGAATTGCATGGAAAAAAGGCACGATAATAACTGTAGCCAATAATAACGCAAGAATGTCTAGCAAATAGTAGGCGCTTACATCTTCCATTATTTAGCTATCGCAAGCATAGTTATATTGTAGCGTCATCATTTAATAATGCTAGTTCAAGCCCTTTCTGATAGGCTTCAATAACTTGCTCCTCTTTGCCGTTCTCTGTTAAAACCTTCGCCAAAACTTGGTACGTTTCCCCTCTTTCACCATATTCAATACTTGTGAGCAAATATTCTTCTGCTTTTGCCCACAGTTTGTTGGCTACCGCTAGGCGACCCAATGTTAATAATAACCAGGGATTATCTTGTCGATCATTTAACCATTTTTCGGCTTTAGCTAACTGCGGCAAAGAGTCACCTTGAACGATTTTCCCATAATGATAAATGAGTTGATCACTCCAATTTTTATGTAAGAATTCTTCAATCAACATTTGTGCTTGATCTGATAAATTATGTTGCTCAAGGCCTAAAATATAAACTGAAAGCATTTCTTCAGATTTTTTAACTTTTGTTGGTGCTTGTTGCCAAAGTGATTGCATTGTTGCCCAATCACCTCGCTCTAATGCTGCTTGCATTTGACCTGTTGAGGCATCTACAGAGAGTGCTTTTACTTCATCAGAAGGCAATACATGACGTTTACGCAAATCTGGCAAGACATCTTGAACACTCTCCCATTGATTCAGATCGGCATATAACTTCTGCAATAACTGAAGCACATAGGGATGTTTTGGCGCAACCTCACGTAAATGTTGTAATGTTGCAAGTGCCTGCTCTTTTTGATCGGCTGCTAACTGGAGCTCAGCTTGCACCACGCCCACTGCAACATCAGCGCCTTTGGTCGTTTCATGCGCCAAACGTAAATAATCATCGCGCCGCTCAGAAGCATTTTGTTTTTGCGCTGCTCTTGCTGCTGCTAAATAATGTAATAGAGGCGTTTCGCTGTTACCTGCATGGCGTGCTAAAAGTCGCTCCGCTTCTGCCCAGCGCCCTTCTTCTAGGGTGATCAAACCGCGCGTTAGTGCCTGCCCTGCTCGCTTATAACGACGAGAATTTTGCCAATTGGCAATTTTTTGCGGTGTCCGCTTTGCAAGAACCAAGGTTCTTAACAACAAATACCCTGCCACCAGCAATAATAAAAAAGCCACGGTAAAAACAATTAGTGAAGTTTCAAGACTCCAACTGCCATATTTCAGTAATACAAATCCTGGCTCGAATTCTGCTACCCAAATCATGCCAGCACCTATAATTAATGCCAGCGCAATAATTATTAGAAGCTTCATTACAATTCACCTTTTTGCTGTAACCAGACTAAAGATGCTGATATATCTGGTAGCTCTGTCGTAATGGTTTCTGCTTGCATAGCCGTTACGGTTTGTAATAATGCGTCACGCTCTTCACCAATAAAATACTTCTGCAACCATTGTTCGGCCGACGCTAAACTATCATGAAAAACAGCTTCGTTGCGCGACAATAATGCCAACCGAGCTGATTCTAATTTTAGTTGTAAATTTTGATACAAGAAATAACGCTGCTCAGGAACAATAATGGCCGATGAACCATCTTGCTGATGGCGAATCACCACCAAAGAACGTACCTGTTGCCAAGCATTTGATGCTGCCGCCTGCCAATTTTCAGCTACTTCAGTATCACTCTCTGTACCAGCAGATTTCCCCGCTGTGAATTCTGGCCCCGTTAGCACTTTTATTGTATCAACGCTATCAATGGCACTTTGTAGCTGAGCAGCCAAACCATCAATATCTACTTTAACCACTGATGCTAATGCCAACTGCTCGTCTGCAAGCAAAGCTCTTAGTTGATATAAACGTGGATCTGCAAGCTCTTTTAGCTGTAGATCGGCTAGGACCAATGCCGTTCGAGCATTTTCAACATCCCCTGCCAGCAAAATACGTTGGTTTGCCATCTGCAATAAAAACTTCACTTCCGATAATAACCATTTCTGCTTAACATCTTCACTGGTGAGTTGTTGCATTTCCGAAATTTCAGTAATTTTATCAGCCAAAGATGTATCGGCCTCATTGAGTGCATTAACTTTTTGTTGTATCGCCTGTGTTTCTTTTTCTAAGGTTTGCTTAATTTGCGAAACATCACCCTTTAACGGAGCTATCTGATTATTTTCTAGCTGAGTGTTTAATGCTGCCAATGTTGTTCGCTGATTCATGGCTTCTTGATACGCAAACCAAGCCATCGCCGCAATTAAACCTAGTAGAATAATAATTACAAGCCATAAAAAGGTCTGTTTCGCTGCTTTTGTTTCTGTTACAGCGTCATCTTCCACCACAACACTTTCTACTACATCTTGTTGTTCGTCATTTTCTGCCATTGCTCATCTCACCTTATTTATTCGTTGCATCAATGCCCTATCACTCGCATTCTCTGCCACATCAATATATTTAAAACCTTGTTCTATAGCATACTGCTTGATGCGCTTACTCACAACAATCAAATGCGTATTTTTGATATTTTTTTTGCCAACAAGCTGACATAAATTGTCTAAACTATTCACACTAGAAATAATAATGCATTCTGCCGACATGGCCTGCGCAATGCTCTTTTGGGTTGGCTCAGGTAATGCACGTTGGTAAACCTCAAGATATCGTATTTGAGCGCCTCTTTCCATCAGCGTATCCGCCAGCAATTCACGCCCATCCTGCCCCCGTACAATTAGAATTTGTTTACCGCAAACATCTGTTAACTCAGGCAGTGTTAGTAAGCTTTCTGTTCCCGCTGGCGCTGGTGCTTGTAATACATGTTCAAACCCATGTTCTTGCATGCATTTTGCTGTGCTAGCGCCTACCGCAATATTGATCACATCATCAGCCAGTTGACGTTTATACTTGCTGTCAAAATACATCACCGCATTTTGGCTCACAAAAATAACCATCTCGTGCTGATCTAGATCAGTCATCTCGCCAGCATCAATCGGTACAATATCAAGCGTAGGAAAAGCAATCACTTCACCCCCCGCATTTGTTATCATTTCACATAAGCTCTGCGCTTGATGCTGCGGCCTTGTGACCAAGACTTTCAAACCATCAAGAGATGATTTAGCTTCCATAAACATCCGCTAAAATTTTGTCTGCACCTTGTGCCAATAAATCTTCAGCAAGCGCAATGCCTAATGCTTCAGCATCTTCCGCTTTGCCTGTCACTTCTGCGCGTAACATTTCAGTTCCATCAGGTCGACCGACTAAACCACGCAACCAAATAGTGCCCTCATTTAATAAGGCATAACCCGCAATTGGAACTTGGCAACCACCCGCAAGGCGTTTATTAAGCGCACGTTCAGCACTGACTGTGATCCACGTATCAGCACAGCGCAATGGCGCGAGTAAGGCATTGACCTCATCATCGTCAATACGTGTTTCAATGCCAACCGCACCTTGTCCAATCGCGGGCAGGCTTTGTTCGGGTGACAGTGCTGATTTAATTCGGTATTCAAACCCTAAACGCTTCAAACCTGCTGAAGCTAAAATAATCGCATCATAATCACCTGCATCCAACTTGGCTAACCGTGTATTCACATTGCCTCGCAGTGGAATAACGTCAAGATCAGGGCGCTCCGTTCGCAGCTGACATTCGCGGCGCAAACTCGATGTACCCACCTTTGCGCCTTGTGGCAAATCATCTAAAGAATCATAAGTATTCGATACAAAGGCATCACGGGGATCTTCACGCTGGCACACCACTGGTAAATGTAAGCCTTCAGGAAACTCCACCGGCACATCTTTCATCGAATGCACTGCAATATCGGCATCACCTGCCAGCATGCCTTGCTCTAATTCTTTAACAAATAAGCCTTTTCCGCCTACTTTTGCAAGCGGCACATCTAAAATCTTGTCGCCCTGCGTACTCATTTTTACCAATTCAACTTGTAGGTCTGGGTACAACTTTATCAATTCATCACGCACAAATTCTGCCTGCCACAATGCCAGCGGGCTTTTTCGGGTCGCTATTTTTATGATTCTATTTGTCATTATCTATTCACTTTCCTATAAAAAACAGATCGTCATTCCGGTAGGCTTTTAGCCGGAATCTAGATCCCCACTAACAACATGCGGGAAGGGCGGACTAAAGCCAGACTCTTTCCCCAAGTACAGCTCAATATTTATATCCAATTCTATCATTTCTAACATGATTTCTGCATATCCGCGTTATAATTCACACTTTAAGATACCGACACAAGAATTCAATTATGACCTCACCTAACAAAAAACTATCGTCAGCTCGTCTTACTCAACCAACGAATGCCTTTGTTGAAGAGTTCACCGCATCAGTTCAATTTGATCAGCGTATGTACAATCAGGATATTGAAGGCTCGATTGCCCATGCCACCATGCTCAGCCACGTTGGCGTGTTAACCGAGGATGAACTTGAAAAGATAGTTGCTGGCTTAGAAAGCATTCGCAGCGAGATTGATAAAGACGAGTTTGAATGGTCAGTTGCCCAAGAAGACGTGCATATGAATATTGAAGCACGTTTGATAGCTTTAATTGGTGAGGTAGGCAAAAAACTACACACTGGTCGTTCACGTAATGACCAAGTTGCCACCGATGTAAGGCTTTATTTGCGCGATATGATTGAACCTATTCGGTCTGAATTACATCGCTTGCAAGATGCACTTCTTGATGTGGCTGAACGTGAAACTGACACAATTTTGCCGGGCTTTACTCACTTACAAGTCGCCCAGCCCATTACTTTTGGTCATCATATGATGGCGTGGTTTGAAATGTTGGTGCGCGATGCCGAGCGCTTAGATGACTGTGAAAAACGGGTCAATTCTTCGCCGTTAGGTTCTGCGGCACTGGCGGGCACCACCTTCCCGATTGACCGTGAATTAACCGCTAAATTATTAGGCTTTGAACGTATTTGTTTGAATTCTTTAGATGCCGTCAGTGACCGTGATTTTGCGATTGAGTTTAATAGCTTTGCTTCTATCTTAATGATGCACTTATCGCGTTTTTCAGAAGAACTAATTATTTGGTCATCAGCACAATTCGACTTTGTTGATTTAGGTGATTCATTCTGCACCGGTTCATCAATTATGCCGCAAAAGAAAAACCCCGATGTGCCTGAATTAATCCGTGGTAAAACCAGCCGTGTTTACGGCAATATGTTCAATTTATTCACGCTAATGAAAAATCAACCTTTAGCGTATAACAAAGATAATCAAGAAGACAAAGAGCCATTATTTGACACAATCGATACATTATTAGGCTCGTTACGAGTTTATGCCGACATGATGGGTGCAATTACCGTCAAACCTGATAATATGAAAAATGCTGCATTAAGTGGATATGCAACAGCAACCGACTTAGCTGATTACCTAGTGCGAAAAGGGGTTGCCTTTCGTGATGCCCATGAGGTGGTTGGCTTATCGGTAGCCTATGGGATTAAACATAAGCTAGACTTATCAGAAATGAGCTTAGAGACGCTACAAGGTTTCTCTGACCAAATCACTGATGATGTGTTTGATGTGCTCACACTAGAAGGTTCAGTAGCAGCACGCGACCATTTGGGTGGCACGGCGCCGAATCAGGTGCGTAAAGCTATTAAATTTGCTCGTTCACAACGATAAAAGGTAATACAAAAATCTTGTGGGAGCGGCTTTAGCCGCGAAAGGGCTTAAGATTTTCAACAGGATTTTTCTAAACTTAAGGCTTATTCGCGGCTAAAGCCGCTCCTAATTGAATTAAACTCAGATGAAAAAACTTTCACCACTCTAAAAGGAAAATCATCGTCATTCCGGTAGCTTTTAGCCGGAATCTTATTGAGCACGGAAAAGCTATTATAAATCTTAGTTGAGGTAGTGAGTTCCCGCGATAAGGATATGGCTAACGTCGTAAGCAGCTTGGCTTAATAGATTCCGGCTAAAATCATACCGGAATGACGGTTACAAAAAAGGCGGTGAGAACTAATTCTCACCGCCTTTTTTATTGCTCAAATTTTAAACTAGATTAGAAGCTAAAACTTGCACCCACTTCATAGTTGCGATCTCTTCCTGGGAAGAACCTGAAATCACCAAAGGCAAAATCGGCACGATCGGCATATTCTTCATCAAGCAGATTTTTAACTTGTGCATGAATTGCAAAGCCTTTTGTAATTTGTGTATTTACACGTAGATTCACAAGGTCATGCCCTTCATATTTCTCTGTATTGGCAGGATCCAAATAATAATTGCCTATATGGCTCCATTCTAATTCAGCACGGCTATCTGTTTTGAAATTCCAGCCCAAACGTACATTGGCAATATTTTTAGGCGCTGTATCAATTTCATCACCTTTTGTAATTGTTTGAGAAGCTAAATTTGGTTTGGCTGCGTGGTCTGAATCATATGTATGGAGTGCATGTGTATAACTTACTCCAATATCAAATTGCTCACCCAAAGGCATAGAAAGAGACACCTCAATACCACGATGTTTTGTTTTGGCATCTGTCACACTATTTCCAAATGAATCACGGAATGAGAAATTCTTTTTCTTCATGTAGTATGCCGCTACATCATAACTCAGGCCTACTGGTTCAAATGTACCTCGCGCCCCAATTTCCAAGCTATCCGCTCGTTCTGAATCAAGTGCACCTATGTCTTGTTTATTTTGAATCCGATATAAATCAGTCGTTTGTGGAGCGCGATGACCACGAGACAAATTAGAATAAACACTATGATCATCTGCTAAGCGATATACTAAACCTAGCTTTGGACTCCAATCATTAAATGTATCCTTTCTGTCAGCTGGACGTTGGTATAAACACTCACCTGGAGGACCAATATTACATGGGCTACCATCAGCTAAGCCTGTGCCAGCCGCAACATTATTATCGTAATCATATCTTGTATGATCAAAACGCAAACCTGTTGTTGCACGTAATTTATCTGCTAGCTGCCACTCTGCATGAATAAATGGTGAAATTGAGATAGCTTCCACATCATAATCATAATGAATGCCTTGCTGCCGTCTCTTTCCAAACTTAAAGTAACTGGCACGCTCTTGCGTTTCTTTTAAATACCCATCTGTATATTCAGCATCTAGACCGACAATAACCTTATGACCGCCTTCTAGGTCCATATAATAGGCAGTTTGCACACCCACACTGTCATGGCCATTTTCTTCAATGGCTTTTGATGGCAAATAATGTTGACGGAATTCCATCTTGTTACTGCGCAGATAAGGCGTAATACTCAAAGTATTACCGTTATCCATCTCATGATCCCAGCGCGAAGATAAACGCACAGACCACCAATCACGATAACCATCTGGGTTCTCATTTCGTTCAATAACTTTCTGACCACGTTTATATAATTCGTTGTCTGTTCCACTGGTGATAAAACCAGCTGTTTCTTGATTCAAATTAAATGCTGAAAATATTGTTTTAAAACTATCACCATTTTCTGCAGTATAGTCATCACGAATAGTTACTTTTTGTTGATCAAGCCCAGATTCATCGCGCCAACCATGTTCTGTTACACCGCTAAAACTAAAACGATAAGCATGTGCGCCTACAGTGTCGCTAATCGTTCCCCTTAATTTATAAAGATCATCAGAGCCCAATGTCAAATCAATCTTACGTTCCAATTCAGATGAAGGGTCGCGAGATAATACGTTAAACAAGCCATGTACAGCATTTGAACCATACAAAGCACTACCTGGGCCTCGCACAACCTCAATGCTACCGGCTTGTTCAAAATGAGCAACTGATAAGCCTTGGTTATTACCAAAAGAAGCGGCACGTAATGGAATACCATCTTCCATGAATAAAAATGCGCCGCCTGCGCCTGGGCCCGTTAATACTGGTGAGCGTAATGACAATTGCATTTCAACACCATTACCACGTTGTAAATTCACACCCGGAATACGTAATAATGATTCTGAAATATGATCAGCGTTTAATAAGTCAATTTCTTCGGTTGTGACTTTACCCGTATTACCCGCCAGATCCATTATTGAGCTTTCAGATCGCGTGCCAGTGACAACAAACTCATCAAGTATTAAGTCTTCAGCGGATACCATTGTGGTAGCGGATACGCTTGCCAAGGCGATAAGTAACGGCAGTTTTCGTGCAGAATACATCTTTAAAATCCTATAAAATTATTGGGCCTTCTGGTCTTTATGGAAGGTCACTTTTGTGAAACAGGTCGCAATTCTCTCATAAGATTCTAAAATCGGCATCAGGATTTTCCTTAATCACTATTGAAAACACTGTCTGACGCCCCCATTTACTGATCTAAATCAACTTATAACTTTAAAATTGGCATTATGGAATATAAAGACTATTACCAAATCCTCGGTGTATCACGAGACGTATCAAAGGCTGACCTTAAGAAGGCCTATCGTGTACTCGCGCGCAAATTTCATCCCGATGTGAGTAAAGAAGCAAATGCTGAAGCCAAGTTTAAAGAAGTGGGTGAAGCATATGAAGTGCTAAAAGATCCTGAAAAACGCGCACAATATGATCAGTTTGGTAGCAATTATAAAAATGGTCAATCATTCACGCCGCCTCCCGGTTGGGGACAACAAGGTGCAGGCGCGGGTGGTCACGGCAACTTCAGCAACTTTTTCGAAAGCATGTTCGGTGGTAGCGCGGGCGCAGGAATGGGTGGCGGTGGTAGAGATAATTTTTATGCAGCCGGTGAAGATGTTAACGCTAAAATCACTATTTCATTAGAAGATGCATTTAATGGTGCTGCAAAAACAATTCGCAGACCCGCAGGCTCAACAGAAACAGGCACGCTAAATGTTAAGGTGCCTGCCGGTATTACATCAGGTAAGAAGATCCGCCTATCTGGTCAAGGCAAAGCGGGAATGGGAGGCAAACCCGGTGATTTATATCTAGAAATTGCCATTGCGCCGCATTCGCATTATCGTATTGATGGTAATAATATTTTATTAGATTTACCCATCACACCGTGGGAGGCCGCCTTAGGGGCAAAAGTAACGGTACCAACACTTGCTGGTAAAATTAATTTAACCATTCCCGCAGGTTCACAAAGTGGTAACAAAATGCGTTTAAAAGGCCGTGGGCTACCGGGCAAAACGCCCGGCGATCAATTTGTAGTATTACAAATTATCAATCCGCCGACTGATAGCAAAGAAGCTAAAAAACTCTTTTTACAAATGGCTGAAGAGCTTAGTTTTAACCCAAGGGAAAGTTTAGAAGCAACATTATAATGAGCCTTTGATTAAGATCCCCGATAAAAGATCTCGGGGATGACGGCTTGGGTTAAAATACTATTCATTCCACCTGTTTGGCTATATTTATAAGGATCCGTAATGACAAAATTTAAAACAGCTTTGCTTTGGCTTGCCGGCCTTAGTCTCGTCATTCAAGTAGCAAGTGCCGCTTTACCTTTTAGCTGGTTTGGTGGTGAAGATGAAATGCCATCGCTTGCGCCGATGCTGGAACAATCTAAACCCGCCGTAGTCAATATTTCTACTAAAAGTTATCTCCGCGTTCAAGATAACCCGTTATTAAACGATCCCTTTTTCCGACGTTTTTTTAATATTCCCGAGCAACACCAACAACAAAGAACCAAACAAAGTTTAGGATCAGGTGTTATTTATGATGCTAAAAAAGGCTTAGTGTTAACCAATAATCATGTTATCCATCGTGCTGATGAGATCACTGTTTCACTGACCGATGGCCGTAGTTTTCAAGCAGAGTTAGTGGGAACAGATCCGGCTACCGATATTGCTTTAATTAAGATTCCCGCTGTTAATCTCACTGCATTGCCACTGGCTGACTCTGAACAATTACGTGTTGGTGACTTTGTGGTCGCCATCGGCAACCCTTTTGGGCTAGGGCAAACCGTCACATCAGGCATTGTCAGCGCCTTAGGCCGAAGTGGCTTAGGTATTGAAGGCTATGAAGACTTTATTCAAACTGATGCCTCTATCAACCCCGGCAACTCTGGCGGCGCGTTAGTTAATCTTCGTGGCGAGCTCATTGGCATTAATACTGCTATTTTCTCCCCCGGGCAACGTGCCGGTAATATTGGAATTGGCTTTGCTATTCCCAGTAATATGGTTAAACAAATTACTGATCAGCTTATTAAACACGGTGAAGTGAAACGTGCTCATCTTGGTGTGCAAATGCAAGATATCACTCCTGATTTAGCAAAAGCCTTTGATTTAGATTCAGAAAAAGGCGCTGTCGTGACCTCTATTCAGCCAAATTCTGCCGCTGATGAAGCTGGGTTAAAAATTGGTGATATCGTGATTGCGATCGATGATGAAATGTTAGTCAGCGCTGATAGTTTACGTAATTCTATTGGCCTATTAATGGTAGGCGAAACCATCAAATTAGATATTGTGCGTGATGGTAAAGCACGCGTAATCAAAGCCACCGTAAAAGAAACTAAAAAACAGATCGCTAATAATGCCGTTCACCCTAAATTGGCCGGCGCTACATTTGGTGATATCGAAGAATCATCGCCCTACTTTGGAAAAGTCGAAGGGGTGCTGATCTATTCGATCAAACCAAATAGCCCAGCAGATCGTGCAGGTCTGCGTAAGGGCGATATTATTACATCGGTGAATAAAAAACTTGTTCGTAATCTAATTGAGTTTAAACCGCTGGCTTTCAATGGTGGCAAACAATTACTACTAAATATCACCCGAAATCGTCAGGCTATGTTTTTGATTTTACGTTAATTTAATATTGATAAGCGGGGTCGGTCTTTTGGCAACAAATTGACGGTTAACCTTGTCTTCGGGCTTGAATAATTCAGCTTCGCTGACCATTGTTTTGCGGTACTTTCCTCGTACAACACCCTGCAGTGCCAACCGATTCATTAGTCTTTCTACGGTATCGATATATTTTCTGCTATAGAACGAATGGCTGCCTATTGTGATGCGTAGCCATGTTGTTGTTCCAATAACATGCGCACCGCCCGTTCCCGAAACTCTGGGCAGTTCATGTTTTTTAAAACAGTAGCTTGAATTTTAAAAATTAATCCCTACATAGTAAAGCAGGGCGGGATCATACTTTCCCAGTAAGGATCAACTAGTTAAAAATAAGCGACTCTTTATTTATCAAAAATAAGGAACTTTAATACACAAATAGGATCAGATCTTAGGAACTCATCACCTAGGATCGAAACATGGATTTCTTACACCACTTTGAACAACTTGAAGATAATCGTCGCGACATCAATCTCGAATATGACTTAATAGACATTATCTTTTTGACTATGGCCGCACTACTATCAGGCGCCAAAGGCTGGAAAGATATTGAACTTTTTGGGCTCGCTAAATTAGAATGGTTACGACAATACCGTCCTTTTCCTAACGAAATCCCTACCCGCCATTCAATTGGGCGGATCATACGAAGCATTAAAGCCGACAGTGTGATTGATTGTTTTGAGCACTGGGTCAATACACAGCGTCAATCGCTAGGCCAAGAGCATATCGCTTTTGATGGCAAAGTCCTTAAAGGTTCCCGCCAACGTCGCGGTGATAATACCTTTAATGCATTACAGCTAATGACCGACAAGAAAAATGAGATAGGTACTATGTAAGCCATGCTGGAAAGTCTAGCAGTAGAAGGGGCGATCATAACCGCTGATGCTGAGCGATCCCCTCGAAATATAAACCATTTAAACACTAAGTGCCTCCTGCATTAACTGCTGCATTTTATCCATAGCAGCCTGCCAATCAGCTCGCCGTAATTTTAACGTCCTATCTTTAAATGCCCTTAACCCGATGAATTGATAGGATAGCACCGATTTCGTTTTTAGCGAGTTAGCCTGATATATCAGGTGCTGCTTGCTTAGTTTAACCGCCATACCAAGCAAAAATAATACGTACTGAGCCAGCATGGCGAGCAATAATAAAACCGATAAATAGGCTAATGTGCGTGTATTGCTTTCATTGAAATTAAGTCCTGTTTTTAGATCGCGAAAGCTTTCTTCTATTTGCATCCGAGCTCGATATAATTGAACTATTTTTCTCGCCTCCACCCTTGTCTTTGTCGTGATGGAGGTGGCTAGTAACCAAGGCTCTTGTTCTCGGCTGGCGTTTGAAAGTGAGTTTGAGCTTTTTCGTGCACGCTCTCCTGTTGCCGTCAGGTTTTTTCTGCCCTTGCTTTTTTGTTTGTACACCACTAACGTACATTCAAAACTGTCTTTTTTCCGCATCAAATAACGCCGTGGCATACTGATAGAGCGTCTTGATTAATTGCCAATTATTATTTTGAGCGTTAGACGCTTTGCACATTGTTTTATTTCTAACGCGGCCCACAAAATCCCAGCCTAATGACTCAATCAATTTAAACCACGGCACTCGAAAACCGGCATCACTGACAATAATAGGCTTACATGTATGAGGCAGTATGGATTTGAGCTTTGTCATAAATGTTTTATGAACGCTTGGTTTATCTTTTTGGGTAATAGGATAGATCTGTTCAAATACGGTCAAAGACCGCCCATCAACGGCAATAGAAGCACGCAATAAGAAGTGTGGTTTTCGAGGATCGAGATCAGACCAATCTACTAAGATGATGGGCTGGTGTTGCTGACCTATTAATCGACGTGCCATATGTGAATAAAGGGTGCTTATTTCACTTTGTAAATGAGGGTTGCTACATAATCGCATGCTGCGTTTTATTTGATGCTTCTCTGTGGTTTGGCTGATAATATTACGGCCTAATCCCGTCACTGAGCACTGTGCGCCTGAAATTAAACTGGTGACCATGGCATTTAGACTGGCTCTTCGTACTTTATGCATTGAGGGCGTGACTTCAAGTAAAACTTGGTTCAAAATGGTCGTTGCTTTCACGGTATTTTCTGCTCTGTTATGTGTTGTAACTGATCAGATCGTTAAATACTGTGAAAGTTCCTTTTTATTTGGCTTAATTGTTTGTTTTTATTATCTATTTCGTGGGGATTCGTCAGCCGCTGATGCTATGCATTGCCAGACAATAACCGTCGATATGATCCGACAACAAGGTGCCGATTATATCGTTCAAATCAAAGGCAATCAGAAAAACCTACAACAAGACGTGCGTGCTTTTTTTCAAAATACACAGCACACTGAACCAGAATGCTATAACCAACAGACCCGGTCTGAAGTCGACGGCGACCATGGCCGGATAGCACAACGCCATTATCGACTATTGCCTATTACCGACTGGCTGATAGAAACAAAGAAATGGACAGATAGCCATGCGCTTATTGAAGTGACACGCAAGCGAGAGATAAAAGGTAAAACGACACAAGAGATAGCCTATTATATGACTTCCTCTGCACAAGGCATTGATGTACTTTCACAGGTGATCCGCAACCACGGGTCAATTGAGAACAGCCAGCACTGGATCTTAGACGTCACCTTTAGCGAAGATAGCAGCACTATATATGCGGGAGACGGCGCAAAAAACATGGCTTTGTTTAGACGTGCATTACTCAATATGATTAAACAACATCCGCTTAAAGACAGTGTGGCGGGAAAGATGATGAGGGCAGGCTGGGATGATAATTTTAGAGCGGAGATCTTATTTGGTCAAAAAATGAACAAAGTATATACCCAAAATACTTGAAGATGCAGGTTTCAGCAAGAGAAGAAGCCATTATATTCTAGGCATAAAACGCAGGAATTAGTCGTTCTAATTCTAAGTTTTATAACGACGAAGATAATGGTTTATCCTCTTGCCCTGCGGGAGCTTAGCACGAATGCCAGCACTGCGTTACAATGCTCGACAAGGACTAGTCATTGCCTTCACATTGCGCCTTGTTCTGACCTTCGTGCTAAGCTCTGAAATCTGCATCTTCAAGTAATTTGGGTATAATCCCGCCCTGCATAGTAAAGCAGATTGTTAAGCGAGCCATATCCGAATGGTATATAATAGATCGTTTGATCGAAGATGTTTTAAATTTTAGGGTTACAGCCACGATGAAAGCAAAGGAACGTTCTGATCTACAGGAAGCTATAAGTTTATGTAAAGGTTCATTCGCCACCGCAGGTTTTTTTAGTTTATTTATAAACTTCTTGATGTTGGTTCCTGCAATATATATGCTGCAGCTATATGACCGCGTAATTACGAGTGGTAGCGTACCGACACTGCTAATGCTCACCATGATTATGGTCGTTCTTTTCATTACCATGGGGGCATTAGAATGGGTGCGCTCACAGATTCTTGTTCGAGTTGGATCTCGACTAGAAACATTACTAAATGAAAGATTATTTGGTGCAACGTTTAAGCAGGCACTGTATCAAAATAGCGGCAGCTCACAACCATTAGATGATTTAACAGGAATACGTCAATTCCTAACAGGTAACGGTCTATTTGCCTTCTTTGATGCTCCTTGGATGCCCATTTATATTGCAGTGATGTTTATGTTTCACCCATGGTATGGGTGGATGGCAGTGGGTACGGTTATTATTTTAATTATTTTAGCTTTAATTAACGAACAAGTAACAAACAATACACTAAAAGAAGCTAATGAGCTTTCTATCAAAAGTAGAGGGTTAGTTAACAAAAATTTAAGGAATGCAGAAGTCGTTGACTCCATGGGAATGTTGGCCGGTATTCGTCAACGCTGGCAGGAAGGGACAACAAAGGTTCTATTCCTTCAAGCCAAAGCAAGTTCAAAAGCCGGAGCGGTAACATCATTGTCAAAAACATTAAGAATGATGGCTCAATCATTAGTATTAGGCTTGGGTGGGTATCTGGTTCTTCAGCAAGAAATAACACCTGGTTTAATGATTGCTGGATCGATCTTATTAGGTCGCGCATTAGCCCCCATTGATTTGATGATTAATTCATGGAAAGGCTTTGTCGCAGCTCGGGGGCAATATCAACGATTAAATGAAATTTTATTGCAGATCCCTAAAGAGAAAGAAAAAATGGCACTGCCTCCCCCTGAAGGTCAGATAAGCGTCGATAACATTGTGATAGCTCCTCCAAGCACTCGAACTCCAATAGTAAAAGGTGTAACAATTGATCTCGCTGCGGGGGAATCATTAGGCATTATTGGGCCTAGTGCCGCCGGGAAATCAACACTAGCTAGAGCACTACTTGGAATCTGGCCAGCAGTAAGCGGAAAGGTTCGATTAGATGGCGTCGATATTTTTGACTGGGATCGTGCAGAACTCGGACCTTACATTGGATACTTGCCTCAAGATATTGAGTTATTTGAAGGAACCATAGGTGAAAATATTTCTCGATTTGGTGAAATAAACCCTGATCTGGTTGTTGCTGCTGCAAAAATGGCTGATGTTCATGAAATGATTTTAGAGCTACCAGAAGGATATGACACCACGATTGGTGCTGCGGGTGGTGTTTTATCGGGTGGACAACGGCAGCGAGTAGGTTTGGCTCGCGCAATATATGGCGATCCAAAATTTATCCTATTGGATGAGCCTAATTCCAACTTAGATGAACAGGGTGAAATTGCGCTTGCAAAAGTAATTGGTGCATTAAAACAAAAAGGAATTACAGTTATTATCATTACTCATCGTCCTGCTATTCTAGGTATTTTAGATAAAGTCTTAATTATGAATGAAGGACAGACGGTTGCCTTTGGCCCTCGTGACGAGGTATTGAACCAGATGCAACAAAAAGCTCAATCTAATGTTGCTAAAAATTCACAATCCGTAGCGCCAATAACCGTTACTCCTGTTGTTTAAGGGATAAAGAAGAATAACTATGTCACAGATACAATCTGAACAAGAAGAAAAAATAAAAGTAAGGACAAAGGATGGCTCAATTCGATGGGTGGGATTTATTATCTTATTTCTTACCTTTGGTGTTTTTGGAACGTGGTCTTATTATGCTCCAATTGATAGCGCCGCTCTCGCTTCTGGATTCGTTACTGTCAAATATAACAGTAAAACGGTGCAGCATCTTGAAGGAGGGATAGTCAAGAAACTGTTAACACAAGAAGGAAGTAAAGTAAAAAAAGACGATGTTCTTCTTGAGCTTGATGACACGCAAATTCGGTCACAAAAAGAAATTGTTTTTGGTCAATATTTGAGTTCTAAAATTCTAGAATCACGTTTATTGGCTGAGCAAAACAAGTTAGGACATGTTGAGTATCCTAAAGATCTAGAATCAAATTCAGATCCTCGTGTGAAAGAAGCAATTAAAACTCAAAATGATATTTTTAGGGCCAGAAATCAAACAGCTAAGGGTGAAAAAGCAGTCTTAAAACAACGGATTGATCAATTATATAGTAAACGTCGGGGTTTAGAGGCACAGAAAAAAAGTAATGAACATTTAAAAGACTCATTTTATGAAGAAATTGAGGAGCTGAAAGGGTTGTTATCTGAAGGTTTTGCCGACAAACAACGTCTGAGAGAGCGTCAACGCCAGTATACAAATGTTCAAGGATCCATTGCAGAATTAACAGCAGAGCTAGCTACAATCGATATTCAGGTTGGTGAAACAAAACTACAAATTATTCAGCTTGGCAAAGAACAGGATGAAGAAGTTGCAAATTTACTTGCCCAAGTTCAAGCAAACGTATTTGATTTAACTGAAAAATTAACAGCAATTGAAGATAGATTAAGAAGAACAATTATTAGAGCGCCTGTGAGTGGAACAGTTATTAGTTTAGAGGTTCATACGGAGGGGGGTGTTGTATCTCCTGGAAGGCCAATATTAAATATTGTTCCAGATGGTGAGGAGTTAACAATTACCGCACAAGTGTCACTAATGGATATTGATCGCGTTAGAGTAGGGCTGGAAGCTGAAATTCGTTTTAGTGTTTTTAACCAAGCCACAACACCTAAGCTATGGGGAAAAGTGATTAATTTATCTGCAGATCGATTAATTAATAAACAAACAGGAATGCCTTACTATCAAGCCCAATTAGAATTGTTACCTGAGAGCCTTCAAGATCTAGTTGGACTAGAATTATTACCTGGTATGCCAGCAGAAGTATTAATATCAACAGGTGAGCGGACATTATTACAGTATCTAGCTAAGCCTGTAACAGATGCCTTTATTCGCTCTTTTTTAGAGGATTAAGCAATGTTGAAGTTGTTAAAGTTAAACCTACTCACTGTTTCTGTATTGATGGTCACGCCTGTTTCAGCACAAAATCTAGAAGAGATTTACAGACAAGTTTTACAAGCAGATACTCGCTTATTAATAAATGAATTAGGAGTTGAGGTCGGAGTAGCGAGGGTGCAACAGGCCTATGGCTCCTTATTACCTCAAGTTTCGATAAATAGTAACTGGACAGAAAATAAACGAAAATCAGAAGGGTTTAATAGAGATACTTATTCAGGGGAAAGGTATACCTTATCTATCCGCCAATCAGTATTTGACATGCCTAAATACTATAGCTGGAAGCGTTCACTAGATCTTTCTAAGCAATTTTCTTTCCAACAAAAAGATACGCAATCAATCGTTAGATTAGACACCATTGAGCGTTACTTTCAATTACTTCGTGCAAACGATGAGCTAGCATTGATTCATGAAGAAAAAGAGGCGACTAAAAAGAAAGCCGAACAAATCGAAGCTTTATATAAAAAGAAACTAGTTAAAATTACAGACTTTTATGAAGTGACGGCTCGTGTAGACATGCTTTCCTCTCAAGAGATTGATGCAATGCAGGCTGTTGACTTAGCAAAAGAAGGAATAAGTGAGCTAACAAACACGTCAATAGAAAATGCGGCATACCTATCCGACAGAGCGAGCTTTGCACACCGTATTCAAAATATTGATGACTGGATAGAAAAATTTAAAGTAGGAAATACTTCTTTACGAGCTTTGCAAAAAGCAGTTGATGCGGCCAAGAAAAATGTAGAACAACAAAAATCAGGGCGCTATCCTGTAATAGACCTCCAACTAAGCAAACAAAAAAGTAACATTGGTTTTGAAAACTCATTATCAAATTCGATAAGTACTGAAGTGGCAGCATTAAACTTCACATTACCTCTATATAGTGGCGGCTCAGCATCGGGACGAATTTCTGAGGCAGTACAACAACTTTCTTTAGCCCATGCGAATTACGAACAAGAATATCGACAAACGATTAAAGAATTACGAGATATGTTTATAGGTGTGAACGCATTAGTTCGACGTATTGAAGCAGCCAAGAAATCGATTGAATCGGCTCAAAAGTCATATCAAGCAATGAATAAAAGTTTTTCTCTAGGAATAGCTACAGTATCAGATGTTCTTGATGCACAGCAAGTCTATTCGCAAGCAACAAGAACATATCAACAAGCTAAATATGATTATATAATCACAAAATCACGGTTACAACACCTTTCAGGCACATTAAACGATGAAGTGATTACTGAAATAAATAGTTGGTTGATGTAAAGGGTGACCATTAATGTCTTACATGTTTATAAGACATGCTCACCCTATACACAAGGTGGCATAGAAGAAGTTATTCATCAAATTTGTCGAGCAACGAGTCAGCTCGGCCTGAATAATAGAATTGTGTGTATCAGCAACCAATGTAAGAAAAAAGAAATTATTGAAACACCTGAAGCAGTAATTTATTGTTATCCAATGTCATTTGAAGTGGCTTCGTGTGGATTTTCTTGGGCGTTGTGGAAAGAGTTTAAACACTTATCTAAGTGGGCCGATGTGATCCATTATCAGTTTCCATGGCCTTTTGCAGATATTTTGGCATTGACGCGGCAGGGTAACTCGACCCCTTATATTGTCAGCTACCAGTCAGATATAATCCGCCAGCAAGGTTTAAATAAACTTTATCAACCTTTGATGAATACATTTCTTGATAGTGCTGCGGCAGTGGTTGCAACATCACCCAAATACATTATCAGTAGTGCAGTACTAAGCCAATTGAAACAAACCGTTGAACTTATCCCTAATGGAATCGATACAGAACCTAATCCGGTCGCTTATCAACAAGAAAGAGCAGAATATTATCAACTATACGGTACGACATTCTTTTTATTTATAGGGGTGTTTCGCTATTACAAAGGATTAAGCTATTTATTAGAAGCGGCAAAAAAGACAAAACTTCCTATTGTTATTGCTGGAGAGGGTCCAGAGTCAAGTGAATTACACCGGTATGTACAAGAAAATCAATTAGAAAATGTTCACTTCTTAGGGCATGTTAACGATGAACAAAAATATGCCTTAATTGATCTTACAACAGCACTTATTTTACCCTCATCAGAACGGTCAGAAGCCTATGGAATGGTACTTGTAGAAGCGGCAAGACAAACAACCGCGATGATCTCTACAGAATTAGGTTCTGGCACGAGTTATATTAATGCACACAATGAAACGGGCTTAGTAGTTTCAGCCAAGAATGCAGAAGAACTGGCTGACGCAATGCTCACATTAACAAAGGATAGTGACAAAGTAACTACAATGTCGCTTGCAGCCAAACAACGATTTGAAGCGAATTTCACTGCCGATATGATGGGTAAACGTTATACCGAACTTTATCATTCTGTGATTGCATAACCTTAGCAAAATGAATATAGGTCTTGGCACAACGGTATTAATGAAAGGAGAATCATCAGGTCATCTTGATGGGATTGCTGTTTATACGAAACATTTACGTGAAAAGATTCCTGCTCCTGATACTAATCTAAGTAGTTTTGCATTCTTACTGCAACAAAAAAATAGTCAGACTCGATCACTAGGAAGGTTTTCTCATCAAGGTATAGTAAGCGCGGTAACAGGCTTGCCTTTTTATAGTACAAAACAAATGGAAAAAGAGATTGACCTTTTTCATGCGACCGATCATTACATCCCAAAACTAAGCACAATTCCCGTAGTGGCTACGATTATGGATCCTATTCCTTTAGCGCATCCTGAGTGGGTGAGTGGAAATTACCGGCAGTTAAAGAATATTTTTTTTAAGCGAATGGCAAAATGGGCTGACCATATCATTACCATTTCAGATTACTCTGCAAATGCGATAGAAGAGTATTTTCATATTCCTAAATCGAATATTTCTGTGATTCCTCTAGGGGTTGATGAACAGTGTTTTAATCGTATTCCAGAGCAAGAAAAACAGGCTGTATTATCACGCTATAATTTGCCTGAAAACTATTTTATCTTTATCGGCACACTGCAACCGAGAAAAAATGTTGAGCGCCTATTAAAGGCATTTCTTAAACTTCCTGAATCAATTCAGAGAGCGCATCCACTGGTGATTGTTGGGCGAGATGGATGGATGTGTGAACAGTTAGTTGAACAATTAAACCAAGCCAAAGCTAAATTAAGCCGAACAGTCTATTGGTTAGATTATGTATCCTTCACAGATAAATACGCATTATTACAATCAAGTTTGGCACTGGTTTTTCCATCACTGTATGAAGGTTTTGGTTTACCCGTACTCGAAGCTTTTGCATCTGATGTTCCTGTGATTACATCAACGGTAACATCGTTGCCGGAAGTTGCGGGTGATGCAGCCATTTTGATTGATCCCTATTCAACCGATGATATCAGCCAAGCCATGCTGGATATTGCATCAGATAGCACCCTACACGCCCAGTTAAAAAAACGGGGAAGACAACGAGTTAAAACTTTTTCATGGCAAAATACAGCAGAAAAAACCACTGACATTTATACCCAAAATACTTGAAGAGACAGGTTTCAGCAAGAGAAGAAGCCATTATATTCTAGGCATAAAACGCAGGAATTAGTCGTTCTAATTCTAAGTTTTATAACGACGAAGATAATGGTTTATCCTCTTGCCCTGCGGGAGCTTAGCACGAATGCCAGCACTGCGTTACAATGCTCGACAAGGACTAGTCATTGCCTTCACATTGCGCCTTGTCCTGACCTTCGTGCTAAGCTCTGAAATCTGCATCTTCAAGTAATTTGGGTATATACCTCAATATTATAATATTATCGATTGACGTACTGAACCCTGTTTAAGAAAACACAACTCAAAGTCTGTTAACCAATCAGATTTTTTACGACAAATATTATGATAAATGAACCGCCCCGAGTTACCGGAGATTCTATAAGCGGATCTCTGGATATGCACAGGCATCCAGCATCTCTATTTTAGTAGCTCTCTGCGTTATATGGCCTTCCAATAGCTTGAACCGCCCCGAGCTTATCGGAGACCCATTTGCTTGAGTCATGCCACCTTGGCTGACTCTTCTTGGTTATCATAATACAGCTTTTCAAATTCAGCCGGAGGAATATTGCCAATAGGCTCTAATAATCGTCGATTATTGAACCAATCCACCCATGTTAATGTGGCCGTATTCCACTGACTCTATTGTTTTCCATGTGTTCTGTAAATAACTTACCTCAGCTCGGAATAAGAAAGGGAACTAAAAGATTTGTACCTATTCTTATCCAGAACTCAGCTTAGCTAATCTTGTTGTGCAGGCAAATCAGCACTCAATGCTTGCATATATGCATTCCGTGCTGTTTGGGCTATGGCTAATTGCATATTCAACCGCTTCATCTCAGCCTCTGCAATTTGTAAGCCCTGTAACTGACCCTTAGCATTATCAGATAAATCGCTGAAATTATAATCAACATCATTTATTTTAATTTTTCTTTCTGTTTTATTCTCGGCCATTGCTGTTTCCTTTATTTGGTTAGAGTTATCTTGCATATCATAGTTGGGGCTTATTTCTGGTTTTACAAGCCTTACTAAGGAATAAAAAAAACCCCAGACCATTTCTGGGCTGGGGCTTCTTTCTTCAGGCTCTTTAGTCAGAACCCAAGGTTACTTGTTTTTAATCGTTCGCCTTTTGTTGCTTTATTAATAAATACAGTTTTAAGTATTACAACTTTAAGCTGATATTAAATAAATGTTGATGTTACGTTAGTCAATGTATCACCAAAGTCAATAACACCCATTAATGAGACGCTAGTGAATTCATCAGTCGCACCACCCGTTGCTGTAACTTCAAACACTTTGTATTCACCATCATTTAGATCATTTTCAACGAAGAATACTGATTTCAGTGTTGTACCAACAAGGTTAGCATTAGTATCACCAACCGTGAAGTCAGCCGCGCTAATGTTAGCATAATCATTTGCTGCAGCCACGTTAGTGGTTGAGTTAATAGCTGCAAGTAAACTTGCACCTGTTAATCCAGCCCACGTTTCAGTTGCCGCCTGTGCAAAGTCATTAATGATAAACACATCGTTTGCTTCAATAGCATTTGCACCTGCAAAACTACCTGCATTATTTCCTGTTGCAATAACAGTTTGCGAAACAGTACTTGTGCTACCACCTGGTAACGTTTCTACGCCACCAAGATATGCTGTTACATCAATGAAATCTTGTGCCGCATCAGCATTTGCATCGACAAAGTTAAAGATAGTGTCCGTACCAAATGAAGCCGATAATACAATCGTGTCATTTGAGTTGCCATCTGTACCTAATACCGCAACGTCATTACCTGAACCTAAGTTGATAACATTATCACTCACAGAGTCACTGGTTGCGAAACCATCGATGTCGGCAGCACCACCAGTTTGTGCAAACTGGAAGCTATCAATATTATCAAGACCTACACCACCCACTACCGCAGGAGAGGCATAAACATCAGTACCGGTGTTTAAAACTGCTTGAGTTAATACAGCAGTTGAATCATTAACAAAGGCACGGTAACTATCTTGTGTGCTTGATAATTCAGCAGCCGAAAGCGTAGTAATGTCTAACGCACCCAATTGGATGTTTAAATCATCTACGGCATATTGACCATCAACTAACGATGTAATCACTAACGTATCAGCCGGACCATCTTTAGCTATCAATAATTTTGATAATACTGCATCAGAATTAATGGCTGTTTTAATCGCTTGATTGATATCTAACTGATTACCAACGCCATTTACAGTGTTTAACTGAATAGTCTTTTCAAAACCATTTAAGTTTGCCGCGGCTGCTGCTGCACCCGTCACACCTGATGAACCCGCTGTTTGCGCACCTGAGAACGTAACAGTGATAGATGATTTGTACAAAAACGCTGCTGCTGCTGAACCTGTTGCTTGCAAATCATTAAGCGCAATACCCGCTGCATTAGCAATAGCCCATGTTGCAGCTTCAGTGTCTAAGTCTTCGTTGTTAGCATAGACTGTGTCATCACCAGAACCTGTGTTAATCGCCCAGTCACCCGCACCGCGTGAGTTTACAGTATCATTACCAGCATCAGTGTTCACCGTTAAGTTACCTTGTGCTTTTTGGTTGATATACCAGTTATCAGCATTAACTGCATTCTTTGATATTACGGTATTAACCACATCATCACCAGCGCCCGCATTGATTTCTAAAACGAAATCTTCACGTGAACCGGTACCAGAAGCTGCTGCGTTATCACTTGAAATAGAAAGCGCTAACGTATCATCACCTGCACCCAAGTCATAACTAAACTCAGTATCAACCACATCACGATATGCCTGAGTTTGACTATTATCTGCTGTAGGGTTAGCTTCATCAGTTAACTCTAGGTATTTAGCAACCACATTGCCTGACAATGAAGCAGTTAGCGCTACATCACCTTTCATTGTGCTTGCATCAAATACACGCACATCTGAAACGGCTGTTTTCAAGTTACCATCGCCTGAAGCATTATTATCACTGATGTTTTTAACGTTAACCACTTCTAGTGAGTTATTAGTAGATGCCATTGTTCTAACATTTGAATCTCTATCTACGTCAACGAAGAACTGCTGAATGCCTGCTGAACCAGAAGCACCTGTTGAGTCGCTACCAATTAGCAAGTCACCACCGTCTGAGTCTTTACCTACGCGATCAACAATAACATTTACACTTGTTAGTGCTGGAACTGGCGAGTTTTGCACGTCAGTTTGCGTTTGTACCATGTTACCACTGCCTTGCTCATCATCCAATATGAAAGCACCATTTGTGATGGTGTGAGAAGCTGAAGATAGCAAGATTGGCGAGTATTGACCCGCTAATGTACCGGCAGTGTATGTGCCGCCACCTGGCTTCGCAATATCAATCGAGAAGAACGCATTTTGCGATGATTGCGCAGTAACTGAAACACCTGAGAAGCCAGCAGCCACGATTGCTGCGTCAATTGCAGTAACCAAGTCAGCGTAACTCGTTAAACCTCCAAACGTTGTTTCTATATCTGTACCACCCACATTAAAGGTAACTCGTGCAAACCCTTCAAGTGGGTTAGCGCCTTCAGCGATGTTAAATACGTTTGCCACTTTAATAAGTAACGTTGAACCTGTATCTGCCACACCTTTTGCAGTAATGTTTTCTGGATCAAAAAATACGTTTAAATCAACTCCAGCACCCGGATCAGACTCTCTGAAACCTACCGTTGTAATATGACTGTTGCGACTCACATCTTCAATGGTCACGTGTGCACGACTGTCTTCAGACCAATACTCTTCAACGCTACGCATATCACCCGCGTCGATGTTTGAGTTGTAGCCTGAAGCATCTACATCATTCTCACCGTTTTCATCAATATTATTATTACCATTAATATCAAGTGGCTGTTGCGCCTGCACTTTAAGCACTTCAATATTGGTGAACAAAGGTGACTCTGCTGTTTCTAGGTTATCAAGCATTACTTCAACAGTGTCACGACCAGCGCCACCATCAAGAATGTCTGCATTATCTAATGAGCTGTTACCACGCGCAATGAACACATCATCGTCTGCAGTACCTGTCAGCATATCTTGCTTTTCGGTTAAGTAGTAAGTGCTACCCGCTGTACCGCTACCGCCACCAGAATTAGCAACAAGGACATCTACAGCTGATTGAGCAGACGTTACTGTTGATGCAACATTTGTCACTGTAAGGCCACCGTCGAACGCTAATGATGTTGCGTAATCTGATGGTGCTGAAGCCAATTGGCTTGCAGTGTAATTAGAAGTAGCTACACGATTGTTGAATTGATCTTGTGCCGCACCGGCGTTAGCCGCATCAGTTGCTGCAGCCACAATACCTGCCACTACTGAACCGCGAGACTCTGTTGCTAATTGACCCACCCAGAAAGCGATGCCAGCAGCATCATCCGCAGGCGTTTTATTAAAAGTATTTAAGTAGATATGCTCAATAAATGCTTGATCAGTATCTAGACTTGTGCCGAAGTATGCTGCTGCATCTGTCGTTGCAAGCATTGCTGTTGCGGCCGAGGCCGCATCAGCCTGCCCCTGCCAAAATGTATTTCCGTTACCTTCTGATGCTCTATTGAATATAGCAACATAAAGCTCAGAAACTTGAGTTTGTGTTAAAGCCATGTTTTCTTTCTCCTAAATAGGAATTATAAAAAATATCACTATGTAACAGCTATTGCTGTCGCACGCTTCTAAAACCACTTAAGGGTGCACCGCTGTGGGTTCTCTCAACATCTTTTCGATATTGCCGCGAACATCAGCAAGGCAGTCCATAGTGTAACTATCGATAGTATTTCATAACATAAAATACCACGGATAATCATACCACAAAGGCTGGGGGGGTATGCAAACCTTAATTTGAATTATTATAGGCATTCTTCACATTTTTAAGACTTTAGATTCAAAGCAACACGGTAAACCATTGTTTAAAAAAAGATTTAACACCAACCCTAACAAGGTCACCTCAATGCTGTTAGGTGTTATTTATTGATAATACTGGATGTATGGCGCATTCTAATTATGTTGACCCTCTCTTCTATTAGCTTAATGCCACTGTATGCTATGACTAGCGTTAGTATCATTAATGCTATATAGTATTCTAACGTGCCTTTTTCTATAGAGCCACTATAGTCTAAAAACCAGATGACCAAGAAGTGGGATAGGAATACGCCGTAGGAAAGTGATGCGGCTACTTTATTATAGCGCAATCTTATGCTACTTGTACTTGTTAGGCGCAGTAATGGAATCCCGATTATGATGCCGATTAGTGTTTCTTGGGTGTAAACATGTTGAAATAGGCTTGCATAGTGAAAGATGAGGTAGTTAGTGACGGCAATTAAAAACAGCCAATTACTCCTTATGGGTCGGGTAGCTTTCTTTTGCTCTTGTTTTAATATGCCTCCGATGAGAAAAATAAAGAGAATACCGGGGAGAAGACGGTAACCGTAGTAGTCAGTGTGGATGACGTTAAGATTAGCAGCAGTGTAAAGCATAAAACTGATAGCAAGTATAGGCAGAATTGCTTTTTTGTACATTAGGATAAAGGGGAGAAGGAGGTAGGCTTGTAGCTCTGTGCCAAGTGACCATGCTTGTGGTATAAGCCTCCACGGGGGCGAACTTAATATAGTGTTGTCGATAAACATGTAATAATTTAGCGGGATGATGACGATATTGCTGAGTGTGATTAGTGGCTGAAAGTGTGGGTCGCCGTAACCTGTGATGAGAATGAATATGACTGTTAGACCTGCCACATATAAGTATAATGGGAAGATTCGTAGAATTCTGTCAATATAAAAAGCGCGTAGCTTGCCTTTGCCTTGAGGAATAATATCATGCCATAAATGGGTAACCACCCCGCCCGCTAACATGTAAAAGATGATGACAGCGATAACGCCTGGGTTTAGACCATTAATAGTTATACCTGTATGGGAAAGCAGTACAAGTATGGCGAGGATAAGCCTTATGTATCCGGTCATATGATTTTTCTTTGCTACTTTTGTTCTTTGAGATCGAGAAGGTGAACCAGTTTCTGGGTGCTTTGTTGCCATGTTAACCATGGCATATCACTGGACATGGGGTGAGTATTATTTGCTCTTAGATCAAGCCATTTTGTGATTGATGACGCTAAGTCTTCGGCTTTTAGCCCTTCAAAATAATAAGCAAACTCACCTGCAACTTCACGAAAAACAGGAATATCACGGGCGATGATAGGTAAGCCATGTTGGGCTGCTTCAATTAATGGTAAGCCAAAGCCCTCTCCTTCACTTGCGGCTATTAGACAGTGTGATGCTTGGTATACTTTATTTAGAAATTCATCACTAATACTTTCAAGCCAAAATAGGTGCCGGTTTCGTTCTGGATGCTTTACTAATTTACTTACAAATGTATCAACCATCCAGCCCGCTTTACCAACAATAACAAGGCTGACGCTCATCCCTTGCTGCCAAAGTAATTCTATTGCGGCTAGCGTTTGTTCCTGACCTTTTCTAGGTTCAATTGTTCCTACCATTAAAAAGCTTGGTAAGGAGGTAAGCGCTGCTAAAATAGTCTGTGCATTATCAGGCATTCCTAACGAGGGTACGGATGTGTCAATATCTGCACCTAAGTGAAAATAGCGAGGCTCGGGGGGCGTGATCTGCATTGTATTACACCATGCTTTAAATTCTTCGGCAACGGCTTTGGAGATACATAATGCATTACATTTGGCCACAACGTTTGCCCAAGCAATATGGGCTGATTCAGCTTCAGGTGGAAACCATAGGGGATGGGAAATAGGTAATAAATCAAACACTTGAAAATAAACGTGAACACCAGAAGAGATTAAATTCTGATATATTGCGGCATTATCTGCATGAACAACTAGTCCTGTGCATAAGTCAGCACAAAATAAAACATCATTACGAGAAAAAGAAACGGCTTCATCAGTAGGGTTGATCTCATTGGTAAGCCCTAGAAACTGACTTGTCCAGTGGTGTGCATAATTAAAGTGCCACTGCCCTCCTTCATCAGAAAGATAGACAGGTTCTACGCGTATGCCTTTGGGTGGGCGGCGTAATAATTGTTCAAGTTGGGCGCGTACTACACGTTGGATCCCTGTTTTTAAATCTTCAACAACCATCGCTGAAATATCAATTAAGAGTTGTCGTGGCTGGCTGTGAGGTGGGTAGGCTCGTGCAATAGATTTAGCTAGCTTTCTTACTTTTTCGTCAGAGGTGTCAGGGACATCAAAGCCAACAGAATCGACGACAGTCAGTAATGGTTCTAGCGTATTATTTGTGTTGAAATAGGCTGATTCAATCGCGGTAATATAAGCCTTAGCACAGTGTTGCGGCTGATGATGGCGTTCAATTTCAGCCTTGGCGTTAGTCGATAGTTGCTGTCGATATTCTTTGTCTTTCCATAGTGTGTTTAATGCCTGTGTGAGCTCTGAGATGCTAAATTCATCTGGAAGTTTGAATACAATATCTTCAGCCAACTCATGCATTGCTCCATGTGCATTGATTATGGTTGCCAATCCATAGTTCATGCAGTCTAAGACTGCGGCTGAGGTTTCACCACGAGAGCGTGTTCTAAGTTGTACGCCAATATCAGCGGCACAAAGATAGTGTTTATAATCAAGGTTATTTACCCAGCCTGTAATGTGGATGCGAGATGCCAAACCACTGTCATTAATACGAGCAAGCAATGATTTCCCATAGTCCTCCCCTTCATTTTCACCAACAAAAATAAGCTCACATTGCTCACTTTTAGCCAGATCAGATGCTAGCCATGCCTCTAATAATTCGTGATTGAGTTTGATTGGCCCTGTTAAGCCATAACTACACACTACAAACGAGTTAGTATTTAGTGATAATGTTGATCGTGATTGGATACGATCAGTCATGTCAGCAGGCGCTCTTAGCAATGGAATAACGGCCCAGTTATCCGCTATATTCTCACCATAAAACTGTGTTGCTAATCGTTGGCTATTGGTGGAGTGAACGATGATTTTTAATGCTTTTTGAATGATTTCAATATTGAGGGGGTAGGCCCAAATAGATGAATCACGATTTTTTGATTGATGTAATTCTTCAACCGCTTTATAACCATGAGAGCGATATAACTGGCGAACAAAATCAACGTGATAGCGGTTGTTGACAAGGTGGCCTAAATAGAAATCATGCAAGACAATAACACCCGGAACTTTGTCAATAAGATCAAACATATAGACGTGAAAAGGTGAGTTGCCAAAGTGATAAATAACCCTGTCATAATAAGTGGGGTTATTTAGCAACCAATCGGCGGTGCGAATAATGCAGTGCGATTTTATCCATGAATCAGTCAGTACATCCTGATCAACTATTACGTCAACCACATAGTGCTCAGCCAGTAACGGTAATAAATCAGCACTATAATCACTAATTCCACTGCGAAGGGGCGGTAAAGGAGAGACAAATGCAAGCCGCTTTTTATTATGATAATCTGTTCTAGAGGGGATGTCTTTATTCTCTAAGAAGTGATTAATTTCATCAAAGATAGCTCGCTCATGTCGAGAAAGCACCAATGCTTTGGCTCTTCCCTTTAAACGGAGCTGTGAACGAGATAAAAGATCATATAGTCCGATTTTTTTGACCACATAGATACAGAATCTCTTCATTACAGGGTATCTATTCAAAATAAGTAATAACAGCTGTAAAAAAGAAAATATAAGTCGTTTTAAAAGTAAAATCATAGGGTATATCTTGACATCATCAATAACTCTAAGGCTGAATCAGCTTATTTGCCTAAAATCCGCTTGGTTAAAGAGAATAGTTGCCTTATTGGTTTAGTATATCGCCATGAGTGGCTGCTTAATAGTGCCGTAACTTTTTCGTCTGCAGCTTGTGTTTTAGCTTCTGCAGCTTGTGTTTTAGCTTCTGCAGCTTGTGTTTTAGCTTCTGCAGCTTGTGTTTTGGCTTCTGCTCTTTCTATTTTCTGTCTGTATTGTTCTACTTTTTTTATTTCTTGCTGGTGAAACTTTTCTGCCAATACCTCCAAGGTTAATCCGTACTCATTTGCAAATAAGGATGAAAATTTAGTGGTCAGTTCTGCTGGACCCTCTTTTTGTGCAATGATGGCGTAATCAGGACTAACGCCTTTTAGTACGTCAATTAATGTGGTTGTTTCTTTGTGTAATGCTTTGTCTTCTTGTAGCCTTATTATTTTTGTTTGTTGAAAACCGTAGTACTCTGGAATAAAGGCTAATAAATTTGGGGGGATCGGTTGTTTATGCGTCGGATCCATATAAAACTCTGCCGTGCCAACGACTATATTTTCAGGGTTGGGGGTTTCAAGTATCAATAGACCTGCTGGTTTTAATACACGCAATGCTTGCTGGACAAGTTCTTGTAGATCTGTAAAAGAAATATGCTCAACAAGGTGAAATGCGGTGATCAATGCTTGACTTTCGCCACTTAGACTTTTGAGTAATGTTAAAGCATCTTGTCGCTTATAGTATAATTTGTGTTGTTCACATTCGGCAAGCATGCCATCGTCGAGGTCAACACCAAGTGCTTCAAAGTCTGTTTTATCTGTAAGTAGTTCGAGCCATTCTCCTCGCCCACAACCCAGATCCACCGTTTGGCTATGTTGGTATAGCTCATTGAGTGGGTTGATAAAAGGTAGGTAGGCATGTAACCGTGACTTTATAAGCTCTCGTGAGCCTCGATGTTTGTCTTCAAATACTTTGTAAAAATCATTATTCATGTGTGCATCTCAATATTGGTGGCAACCATGTTGTGCCTACAAATTCTGCTTTATTTATATTGATAATGTTAAATACAAAGGCTAAGTCTCGCCATTGATAGTTTTTTTCTAAATGTGTGTCTGCGGTATGTAGTGCAATCGCAATGGAGTATGTACCTTCTCCTAGGTTTAGAGAAAAGTCAAATTGGTAGTTGATTTTGTCACCTTGTTGTAGTGTGTAAAGGTGTTGTTTTAAGTGATGGGTATTGGTGCCATAGATAGGTAAGCCAAGTCTATCTTTGATCATGTAGCCAAGTACGAGTTCATCAATGGCTTCGTTAATTTTTATATCAATTGATAGGGTTACATTTTGTCCTACATCTGCAACGTCTATTGCTTCATGGTTGCTATTTAATAGGTTGATGTTTTTTATTTCTGCTTCACCAGTGCCTGAGTTTGTTTGTGTTTTTCCTTCGCTTGTGGTGTTGAGGCTAACAGTATTATTTTCATGTTCAGCGATCATGGCATTATAGAAATCCATTACATGCTCTGGTGGCCCTTGCATGGCGATTCGACCTTTGTCGAGTAGTATGGCTTTGTCACAAATTGATTGAATTGCTGCTTTATCATGCGAGACAAGGAGCAAGGTGGTTCCTTGTTGACGAAATTGTCGGATACGATCAAAACTTTTATGTTGAAAGTAGCTATCACCTACTGAGAGTGCTTCATCAATAATTAATATATCTGGTCGTTTTGCTGTTGCAATGCTAAATGCTAGCCGCATTTGCATACCGCTGGAGTAGATACGAACAGGTTGGTCTATATAGTCACCAATTTCTGCAAAGGCTTCTATTTCTGGCATTAGCTCGTTAATGTCTTTTTGTGTTAAGCCGAGTAACTGCCCTGACATATAAACGTTTTGTCTGCCTGTGAATTCTGGATGAAAGCCCATGCCTAATTCTAGTAGTGCTGCAACATGCCCTGTGATCTGTATTGTTCCTGTTGTAGGCTGGGTGGTGCCGGCGATCATTTTTAATAAGGTGCTTTTCCCAGCACCATTTAGCCCGATGATACCGAGAGCTTCACCTTGTTCTACGTTAAAACTAATGTCGTTAATAACCCATTTCAGTTGATGGCGTGGTTTAGCGATTAGGGAAAGCCATTCTCTTAATCTCGCCCAAGACGTTGGGTAGAGTTTGTAGGCTTTCGTTAGCAGGTTTATTTGAATGACTGACATTATAGTTCGTCCACTATTTCATGTGCGTGCTTCACATAAAGATGTAGCCCTGCGAACATCATGATTATACCTACTACCAATGGTATAATTAAGGTTAACCAATCAGGTTGAGTCCCATATACAAAGATTGTTTGATAGGATGAAATAATGGGAGCCATGGGATTAATTATCATTAAGCTCATGCGGATAGTTTCGGGCAAAATGGTGGCAGGATAAACGATAGGGGTAAGCCAAAACCAAAATTGTATGATGATGGTGAAAAGGTGTCCTATATCTCTGAAAAATACATTTAAGATGCCAAGACTGATACCTAACCCTACACTAAATAAGAGTTGAACAATTAAGACAGGAACCACAAATAAAATTGCGTTTCCTGGTAACTGCCCTGTCCAGAGTAAAAAAATCAAAAAAAGGCTGGCGATAATAGCAAAGTTAAGTAAGCCACTTAGCACGACTATAATCGGGAGCGTTAGCCTTGGAAAGTTAAGTTTTTTTAATATATTGGCATTTTCAAGAAAGAGATTTTGTAACCGCCCTAAAATTTCGGCAAATAACCCCCATGCAATAATCCCTGTACAAAGGTAAATGCTATATGCATAGAATGACTCACTATTTGGGAGTTTGGCCTGCATAATCTGGGAGAAGATTATAGTATAGATAATAATCATTGCTAAGGGGTTTAGTATTGTCCATGCAGTACCTAGTAGGGAGTTTTGATATTTCAGTTGAAATTCACGGCGAACACTCGATATAATAAAAGAACGATATCGCCAGAGTGCGATTAGCCGAGCGTTAGTCATCGTGCTTTACTTCATTTTCTGGTAATGTTTCTAGCATCCATTGTAAGGTTTCCTCAATGGCTATAGGTGGAGCAAGATCTGGAAGTAGCTTAAATAATTTCTCATTATTCCCTTTTTGCCTTTTTATATCTAAATTTCTGGTAAGCTCAGGGTTAGATTCAACTTCAAAAGTGTAATTTGCTAACTTTTGTAGTGTGAGGATTATCTCTCTAATGCTGATGATTGTACTTGAGCAAATGTTAACAGGTTTTACGACGGGATTAAGCACTCCTAACAGTTGTGTATAGACCTCGGAAACCCAACGTACATCTGAAAAGTCACGCCAAACATCAATATTCCCCAATTTTAATATGGTCTTTTTTTGTTTGAAATGATCAACGATTTTAGGCACTAAAAACTTTATATCTTGCCCAACTCCAGTGTAATTAAAAGGTCTTGTTATAATAATATTTAATTGTTCTAAATACGTGGCTGCTATTTGTTCCATTGCCCATTTACTGCAACCATAGTGGTTAATAGGATTAGGTGTACAGCTTTCATCCATTTCTTCTTGGGCTTGAATACCGTAAATATTAGCACTGCTCGCTAGAATGATCTTTTTTGGAGCTTGTTCTAATTTTAAACAGGCTTCTAATATATTTTGTGGACCCAATGTGTTTACGGCATAAATGGACTCATCTTCACCGTCGGGCACAAAACTTATCGCGGCAAGACTAATAATGTAATCTGGCTGGATCCGGAGCATAGCCTCTTCAACTTGCTGTTGCTGGGTAATATCAACCCCTGTTCTGTCAACGTGATAGTTTTCTTTTTCCAACGTTGGAATCAGGTGAATTCCCGTAAAACTATCAGCGCCGATCAGCCACACTTTTTGTAGTGTTGACACGTTTAGAATACCTTTCCTGCTTTAATTTTTTCTAGGTCACTTTTTACCATCATTGAGCATAAAGCTTCAAGATTTGTGCGCGGTTTCCAGCCTAATATTTTTTCAGCTTTGCTGTAATCACCCATTAATAATTCAACTTCTGCAGGTCGATAGAATTTAGGGTTGATTTGCACAAGTAACTGACCTGTCTCAGGTTGGTAACCTTTTTCTTGTTCTTCTGAACCTTTCCATTCAATTGGTATCTCTACGGCTGCAAAAGCAAGCTCTACAAATTTACGAACTGTATGCGTTTCATTAGTCGCTAAAACAAAGGTGTCTGCCATATCGTGTTGAAGCATTCGATACATCCCTTCTACATATTCTTTAGCAAAACCCCAATCACGTTTTGCATCAATATTGCCTAATTCTAGCGGAGTGGTATCTCCTAGCGAAATACGGGCCACTTTGTCTGTGATCTTACGTGTTACAAATTCACGCCCACGTAGTGGAGACTCATGATTGAATAAGATACCACTGCTCGCGAACATACCATACGATTCTCGATAATTGACAACAGACCAATGGGCAAATAATTTTGCAACAGCATAAGGGCTGCGAGGATAAAAAGGCGTGTCTTCTTTCTGTGGGGTGGCTTGAACTTTGCCATAAAGTTCCGATGTACTTGCTTGATAGAAGCGAATCTCTTTATTTACAATTCGAATCGCTTCTAATAAATTTAATGCGCCTATTCCTGTGATTTCTGCCGTTGTTTGTGGTTGTTCAAACGACACACCGACAAAACTCTGAGCAGCAAGGTTATAGACTTCGTCTGGCTGTGCCTTTTGTATTAAGCGAATACTGTTACCAAGATCAGTTATATCATGTTCGACAAGATCTAAATTAGGGTGTTCTGTAACACCTAGTGATTCTAGTCGCCAGAAGTTAACAGAGCTGGTGCGACGATATGTGCCAATTACTTTATAATTTTTCTCTAATAGTAATTCTGTAAGGTAAGCGCCATCTTGACCTGTCACACCTGTAATAATTGCTGTTTTCACTTCGTTAAAGTTCCTATGAAAAAGATCACTATATAATACCAAAACATATGTTTTATTGATAGCTATAGCAAAGGAACTGCCCGAGTTTGCCGGAGACTCTATACCCGAAATCATTCAAGATGCAGAAATAAGGCGTTGGAAATTATCATTAATTCTTGAATTTAATGAGTCGCCAATATCGGGTAAAGTGAGTGAAAAGAACCGTTCAATTTTCTGTCGAAATTCTTTCGCCGTTGCAAAGTACTGATTATTGCGTACGTGTTCATTCATCACACCTTCCATAGCCGCTCAATGGGGTTAAGATTTGGGCTGTAAGGAGGTAACGTATGTAATATGATATTCAGCTCTTTGGCAACGGAAATCACTGTTTTTGATTTATGATATCCAGCACCATCTAAGATTAAATGGATGTTTTCATGCGTGTGGTATTGCGCCCTGATTTGGTGGAAAAATTCAACAATACTGTCACCATTCACTTTATCAGCATGCTTGATAACCGCTTGGGATAAGTGCCCTAATTGGATTGCACCAATCACATTAAGTCGTGTGCGACTACCGGTTGTTTTGACGGGCTTGTCTGTCCCTGTTCTTATCCAGCCAGCGGTGATTTTTGTAGCTTGTGTTGGGTGAACAGCATCCATGAAGAGTAATGGCTCATCCTTATCTAGGTTTGCTTTGAGTTCAGTATAGTCTTCAATAAATTGTGCTTGTTGTTCAGGGTCAAATTTATGAGGAACCGCTTTGGGTTGTTTGTAACTAAACCGGTGCTGATGTAACCATTTATTTAAACCTGGAATACTGTACGTGACATTAAAGGTTTCCTTTATATAGGCCGCTATTTCATGCTGATGTAAATAGGTGGTCTCACATAAATGGTCAGTTGTTGCGTTTGTTCTTCACTTAAATAGCCTTCTGAACCACCATTTTCAGGTATTAGTTTTTGGTTTTTGATGAAGTCATCAAGGTAGCGCGCAATGGTTCCTTGGTCTCTTCTGAGTGCCTGAGAAATCATTTTATTTGACCAATCTTCTGAGCATAATAAAACCGCTTTGATCCTGTCACGCTCATGACCATCACGCACTTTAGTGTGACGTAGTTCGAGTGCGATTTTTAGCGTGGGTGTCAGGTCAATTTTTTTCATGTTATATAACCTGAATCCTGTTTAAGAAAAGGGAACTAAACGCCTGTTAACCGATCAGATCTTTTACGACAAAGATTTTGATGAAAGGAAAACAGGCTCATGAACAAATTAACAGACATATTCTGTGATGTCG
>JALSLH010000064.1 GCA_026988435.1 Methylophaga sp. | reverse complement strand
GCTAATTGCTGAATTACCTAAGGCTGACTACATTATTGCTGATCGAGGCTATGATAGTGAGGATTTGCGTATCCAGATTAAAGAGAGAGGTGCGACTCCTGTTATTCCAAGAAAGAAGAATTCAACGATGGGTAATGATGATATAGATTGGTGTCTTTACAAATATCGGCACTTGATTGAAAACGTTTTTGCAAGGGTTAAACATTTCAGAGCTATTGCGACTCGATATGACAAGTTGAAACGAAATTTTGAAGGCTCTATGGCTCTTGCTTGTGCTTTTTTATGGTTACCTATGTGAAACGGCAACCGCCCCTAGTTCTTATTGGTTTTAATTATTCCTGTATTGAATGTAGTGATGCCTCCGATTGCAGCAATTTATAGTGAGTTAATTATCAGTATATCTAAGATGGAGGGGGGCGGGGTTTGCTGTCCCTGAAGTCAGTGGCACCTTATAAACGAGAAAACAGTATTATGAGAGCTTTGATTGTTTTTTTAACGATAATACTTTTTTCTGGGTGTTATTATTATCCACCTGCCCCAGTGGTTTATCCTGCGAAGGTTAGTGTGAGTAGATTCGATCAATCCTGGTCGGCAGCGATTGGCGCATTTTCTGAGCAAGGGGTGCGCATTACTGCTCAAGACCGTGGAGCAGGTGTTGTACAAGGGACCCTGAATGGGGTAGAAGTGGCAGCGAGCATACGTACTCAAGCAGATAATAGTGTGCGTGTTCAATTTGATTCATCGGACGCTACTACAACAATTATTCAGCGTATCACTGACTCGTACAATAGCCGGATGGGGCGTTAGATCGTTTCAATAAGTTGGATTTTGAAGCGAGTAAGGTAACTCAGGACAAATAATGGAAACACATTCTATGTTTATAGTTCGGGGTTTGAAAAACTTATTGGATAAATTGTTTTTCGCAAGTTGTTTATTGCTGGGAATTCAAATACCTAATTTTATTATTCAATATCAACAAAATATCAGTGCGCACTATCAAGAGGTGGCTAGTCAGTTGCAGCAATATCAGTTTATTGCTGACCGGTTTTATGCGGGTAATATACAAGAATTATTGCTTGGACACAGAACGAATGCAGTAGCAGCGATCAGAGCAGAGGCGCAGGTAATTTCTGATTTAATACAGCGCAATGAATATTTGCAACGGGAAGTTAGTGCGCTACAAGAGAAAGGTTTGGTGGCGCAATTATTGCATTTAGCTGAGCACCTTGATGTTAAGTTGGCGAATGAAGTGTTACTCAATTATTCGATTAGTGTGCCGTTAAACTCAGAGGCTATTATTGTTGGCTTAGTGCTCGCATTTTTAGCGAGTATTGCAGTGCATATATTATTCGCTGCTTTGTTGTTTTTATTTCGCTTTAAGGCATCAAGGTTAAAGCGCATAGCATTGTAAATCGGTGTGGAGTTTGGGGGCGCTTATCGGGTGCGGTAAATATAGAAAGCATTTAATATTTCTTGACCACGGAGTAGCAACTATCAGCTACTCCGCCGTCAAATAATCGCTTTAAGGTGTCAATAAAGCGTATTATAGGTCCTTTTGTATATGAATATCCATTTGTGGGTAAGGAATATTCAAGCCTTCTTTAGGAAAGGTTTTATAAATATTCTCATTCATTGCAAAATAAACACCCCAGAAGTCTGCAGCATTGACCCAGGCTCTAACGGTGAAATTAACTGAACTATCCGCTAATTCTGCAACAGCAATAAAAACTTCTGGATCTTTTAAAATTCTAGTGTCTTCATCACATAAGCGTTTAATAACAGCTTTTGCTTGGTCCAAGTCATCGCCATAGCCTACACCGATAGTCCAATCTACTCTTCTGGTTGCTTCAGTAGAAAAGTTAGTCATTGAGCCTGATGATAAACCCGCATTAGGGAGAATAATGGTTTTATTATCAGGTGTTTTCAAAATGGTATTGAAAATTTGAATTTCTTTTACTGAACCAATAAAACCTTGTGCATCAATAACATCACCGATTTTGAAGGGTTTGAAAATCAAGATCATTACCCCGCCTGCAAAATTTTGCAGGGTACCTGAAAGCGCCATACCAACAGCTAAGCCTGCGGCACCTAATATCGCAATGAATGACGTCATTTCTATGCCCAGCATACCGAGCACACTGATAACCAGCATGGCTTTTAGCAGCCCACCGGCCAAACCTTTTAAGAAAGGCTGTAGTGAAGTGTCAGTTTTTGTCTTGACCATTGTTTTGCCAAGTACGCCTACAATGGCTTTAATAATCCAAGAGCCAATAATCCATACAGCAATTGCACCTAATACTTTAGGGCCATAATCAAGACCAATTTGTGTCACTTGGTCTAAAATTGCTTGTGGATCTAAGTCTTTCGTTTGATCTAGTATATCTTCGGGGTTCATCGTACTTTATTTCCTTTAGAGTGGGTTAAAAAATATATGTGGTGATAGTCGTTTGTGTGAATATTTTTCTCATGATTGTAAGTGGTTTAGGATTCTTCTTGTTCAAACCACTTATAAGCTAATCCTGCCAAAACAGCTCCTATTATAGGGGCTAGCCAAAATAGCCACAATTGAGATAATGCCCAGTCTCCCTGAAAAATAGCAACAGCAGTGCTTCGTGCTGGGTTCACCGATGTGTTGGTAACAGGAATACTGATGAGGTGAATAAGAGTCAGGCCAAGACCAATAGCAATAGGCGCAAACCCTTGGGGTGCTCGTTTATCAGTTGCACCTAAAATAATCATTAAAAACATAAAGGTCATAACAATTTCAGTGGTTAGTGCTGCCGTTAAGCTATAGCCACCAGGTGAGTGCTCTGCATAGCCATTCGATGCAAATCCAGCACTAACATCAAAACCTGCCTGCCCAGAAGCAATAATATATAACACTGCAGCACTGGTAATGCCCCCTATTACTTGTGCCGCTATATAGGGGGCAAGTTCTTTCGTTGGCAACCTTCCGCCAGACCACAGACCAAATGAAACTGCTGGATTAAGGTGACAACCAGAGATATGGCCAATAGCAAATGCCATGGTTAATACAGTGAGTCCAAAAGCAAAAGCAACACCAATGAAACCAATACCTAAGTCAGGGAAACCTGCTGCTAAAACGGCGCTACCACAGCCGCCAAGAACTAGCCAAAAGGTACCAAGAAATTCGGCGCCTAGCTTTTTTGTTAATGTCATTTTTACACCTCGTATAATTATTTAAGAAGAGTAGTCTGTTTTGAGCTACCTGAATTCAAGTTTAAAGGAGATCATGCAGGCTTTAGACAGGAATGAACTGTACAGTGTAATGATTATAGCCACTAGCCTTTGTGGAGGCAAGCACAAAGCAACTTAATTGAATCTAATATTTTTGGTTAGCTTAGTTTCCTTTTCTTCATGATTTTCTTGGGTATGGTTTTAAGCTTGTAATTTTTACTAATGACTGTTTATTGAAAAGCGCTACATTAAATCTGATTGGTATTTTTCAAAATCTAGGAGCGATTCATTTGCTTGTTTGCTCAGAACCTGATATTTTTTCATGCGTGCACTCGCACTGTTACAGTGCTAATTTTTTTTGAGGCTTGTGTGACAAAATCATCAGAACTAAACGAACGCTCACAATTATTATTAAAAGCTCTTGTGGAACGATATATTCATGACGGCCAGCCTGTAGGTTCGCGTGTTTTATCCAAAGATTTTGATTTAAAACTAAGTCCCGCGACGATTCGCAATGTTATGGCTGACCTGGAGGATTTGGGTTTAATTCATTCGCCCCATACATCGGCAGGGCGTGTTCCCACCGTTAATGGCTACCGCTTTTTTGTGGATACTTTATTAACAGTTAAGCCTTTGCATGAGCAAGAGTTAGACCGCCTACATCAAGGCTTGGATAAACGTAAAAATGATGACTTACTGGGGATGGCATCGAAACTTTTATCTGATACCACACAGATGGCAGGGGTGGTGACTTTACCACGCAAGGAGTTAGTTTGTTTGCGACATATTGAATTTTTAGCTCTATCAAATACCCGTGTTTTGGTTATTTTTGTCACTAATGAACATGAAGTACACAATCGAATTATTCATACCTCAAAAAAATTTTCGGCTACTGAATTACAGCAAGCGGCTAACTATTTAACCTCGGTATATGCAGGAAAAAGCCTAGCCTCGGTGCGTGCTGCTGTTTTAAAGGAGATGCAAGAAGACCAACAGCGCATGAATCAAAGTATGCTTGATGCCGTCAGTATGGCGCAATTGGCATTTAACAAAGATGAAAATAAAGAAGAAGACTATGTACTATCAGGGCAAACAAATTTAATGGGTTTTGCTGAACTTTCTGATATGGATAGATTAAAGAGCTTGTTTGATGCCTTTAGTCAAAAGCGCGGTATTATTCATTTATTAGATAAGTGTTTAGCGGCTGATGGTGTACAAATTTACATAGGTGAAGAGTCAGGTTATCGAGCTTTTGATCATTGTAGTTTAGTTACTTCATCTTATACTGTAAACGATGAGGTAGTGGGAGTGTTAGGTGTTATTGGGCCGACACGGATGGCCTATGAGCGGATTATCCCTTTTGTTGATGTGACGGCAAAATTATTGGGTGCAGCCTTGAATACAAAGTAAGCGACCCCAATGATACAAAATATCTTTTTTAATACACTTTTGTGTATAACTCATAACTTTTTGGAGTAATAGATAAATGAGCAATAAGCAGAATACAGCTGAGTCTAAGACGGACAGTGAATTGATTGAAGAAGTTCTTGAGCAAGTGGCTGACTTAGATAATGAAGAGACTGAGGCGGGAGATGGTCAAGCGGCTGATGTTTCTGTTGCTGAGCTACAAACGCAATTAGCTAAAGCAGAAGCAAAAGCAGCGGAAAATTGGGATAAAGCTTTACGTACTCAAGCTGAAATGGAAAACTTGAAGCGCCGTACACAAAAAGATTTAGATAATGCGCATAAATATGGCTTAGAAAAGTTTGCTAAAGAACTATTAAGTGTTATTGATAGTTTGGAGTTAGGTATACAAGCAGCAACCAGCGATGCGCCTGAAGTAGTTAAGTTGCGCGAGGGGAGTGAGCTAACAATTAAGCAGTTTGAGAATGTATTTGATAAGTTTAATATTGAAGCGATTGACCCACTGGGGCAGCCATTTAATCCAGAGCAACATCAAGCGATGACTATGCAGCCTTCTGCTGATGTAGAGCCAAATACAGTGCTTAATGTTCTTCAAAAAGGCTATATATTAAATGGTCGTTTAATTCGTCCGGCAATGGTTGTGGTTTCTCAAGCGGCTACTGGAGAATCAACAAAAGTTGATAATTAAGCTTGAAATATAAATTTATAACCACATATCAGATTTAACTTTTAAACATATATAAACTAAATAAACCTTTTTGGAGCATTCAATGGCTAAAATGATTGGAATTGACTTAGGTACGACTAACTCTTGTGTTGCAGTACTAGAGAACGGTAAAGCACGAGTTATCGAAAATAGTGAAGGCGCACGTACCACACCTTCTATTATCGCTTTTACTAAAGACGATGAAGTATTGGTAGGTCAATCAGCTAAACGTCAAGCGGTAACAAATCCTGAAAATACTTTATACGCTATTAAGCGTTTAATTGGACGACGCTTTAAAGATAGTGTTGTACAAAAAGATATTAAAATGGTGCCATATAAAATCGTTGAAGCAGAAAATGGCGATGCATGGGTTGAATGTCACGGTAAAAAAATGGCGGCACCTGAGGTTTCATCACGCGTTTTGATGAAATTGAAAAAAGATGCCGAAGCTTTTTTAGGTGAAACAGTGACTGAAGCGGTAATTACTGTTCCTGCTTATTTTAATGATTCACAACGTCAAGCAACGAAAGATGCGGGTCGTGTTGCTGGTCTTGATGTAAAGCGTATTATTAATGAGCCTACTGCTGCTGCCTTAGCTTTCGGTATGGATCAAACGCCTGGTGATTCGACTATCGCGGTTTATGATTTGGGTGGTGGTACGTTTGATATTTCTATTATTGAAATTGCAGATGTTGATGGTGAGCACCAGTTTGAAGTATTAGCAACAAATGGTGATACTTTCTTAGGAGGAGAAGATTTCGATTTAAGAGTTATTGATTTCTTGGCTGAAGAGTTTAAAAAAGACAATGGCATTGATTTGCACAATGATCCGTTAGCGCTACAACGATTAAAAGAAGCGGCTGAAAAGGCAAAAATTGAACTGTCTTCTGCTGAGCAAACAGATGTTAACTTACCGTATGTTACTGCTGATGCATCAGGTCCTAAACATTTAAATGTTAAATTAACACGTGCTAAATTAGAGTCTTTGGTTGGGGATCTCATTGAACGTACTAAAGGCCCTTGCTTAACAGCTTTAAAAGACGCAGGCTTAGCTGCTAAAGATATTAGTCACGTTATTTTGGTAGGTGGTCAATCACGTATGCCTAAAGTACAGGAGATGGTAGAAAGCATTTTCGGTAAGGAACCACGTAAAGACGTTAATCCAGATGAAGCAGTAGCTTTAGGTGCAGCGATTCAAGCCGGTGTGTTAGGTGGTGATGTTAAAGATGTTTTACTATTAGATGTAACGCCATTATCTCTAGGTATTGAGACGATGGGGGGTGTTATGACTAAGTTGATCGAAAAAAATACAACCATTCCAACGAATGCTTCGCAAGTATTCTCAACTGCGGACGATAATCAAACAGCTGTAACAGTTCATGTATTGCAAGGTGAGCGTGAAGTTGCATCGGGTAATAAATCATTAGGCCGTTTTGATTTGTCAGATATTCCACCAGCACGTCGTGGTGTACCGCAAATTGAAGTATCTTTTGATATTGATGCGAACGGTATCTTAAATGTATCTGCGAAAGATAAAGCAACAGGTAAAGAGCAGTCTATTATCATTAAAGCTTCAAGCGGACTATCGGATGAAGAAGTTGAACGTATGGTAAAAGATGCTGAAGCACATGCTGAAGAAGATAGAAAAGTTACAGAGTTAGTATCCGCGCGTAATACTGCAGAAGGTATGATTAATGCGACTGAGAAATCAGTAGAAGAACTTGGAGAAAAAGTATCTGCTGAAGAAAAAACGGCTATTGAGGCAGCGATTGAAGAGCTAAATGAAGCCGTTAAAGGTGATGATAAAGAAGCAATCGAAGCGAAAACAACCGCTTTAACTGAATTGTCAGGTAAATTAGCTGAGCGTGCTTATGCACAACAAGCAGGCGCAGAAGAAGGTGGCGGCGCTCCTGAAAATTCGGCAGAGCAAGCTTCTGCAGAAGCAGATGATAGTGTTGTTGATGCTGAGTTTGAAGAAGTTAAAGACGACGATAAAAAATAAGTCGGAATTTTTCTTCCGTTTTAGTGATCGGTACGCCTCGTTATGGAGTAAAGCTATGACGAGGCGTTCCTGTATCTATTTATTACAATGCAATTTTAGCAGGGGTTATGCCCTGGCGATTTTAGGGTGTGGACTAAAAGATGGCAAAAGAAGATTTTTATAAAATACTCGGTGTTGAAAGAAATGCCAGTGAAGCAGAAATAAAGAAAAGCTATCGTAAGATGGCAATGAAGTTTCATCCCGATAGGAATAAAGATAAGCCAGAAGGCGCTGAAATACAGTTTAAATTAGTTAAAGAAGCCTACGAAATCTTATCGGATGCACAAAAACGTTCAGCCTATGATCAATTCGGTCATGCCGGTGTTGATGGTTCTCGAGGTGGCGGTTTTGGGGGGGGCAGTGCTGAGGGTTTTGGTGATATTTTCGGCGATGTCTTTGGTGATATTTTTGGTGGAGGCGGTGGTGGTCGCCAGCGTAGCAGTGTACAACGTGGGGCAGACTTACGTTATAATTTAGAATTAACACTAGAAGAAGCTGTGGCAGGTACAGAAGCTAAAATCCGTGTACCTGTATTAGCAACTTGTAGTGAATGTAGCGGTACAGGTGCGAAAAAAGGTTCTAGCCCTGTGACTTGTACAACCTGTCAAGGGCATGGCCAAGTTAGAATGCAGCAGGGGTTCTTCTCTGTGCAGCAGACTTGTCCAACCTGTCAGGGTGCTGGCCAACAAATTAAAGACCCTTGTCGTAAGTGTCACGGCCAAGGTCGCATACAAGAAAATAAAACTTTATCGGTTAAAGTGCCTGAAGGGGTTGATACTGGAGACCGTATTCGCCTAGGAGGAGAAGGTGAAGCGGGTGCTCAGGGTGGACCATCGGGAGATTTGTATGTACAAATACAAGTAAAAGATCACCCGATTTTTACTCGCGATGGGGCGAATTTATCTTGTGAGGTACCAATTAGTATTCCCGTTGCGTGTTTAGGTGGCGAGCTGGAAGTGCCTACCTTAACGGGGAAAGTGAAATTAAAAATACCAGCAGAAACGCAAACAGGTAAGTTATTTAGATTACGTGGCAAAGGCGTAAAGCCTGTGCGAGGTGGTACGGTCGGAGACTTGATGTGTCGTGTGCAAATTGAAACTCCAGTGAAGTTGACTAAAGAGCAAACTGCATTGCTCGAGCAATTCCGTGATTCATTAACGGGAGGGGGCAAGAAGCACAGCCCTCAAGAACATACTTGGATTGGTGGTGTGAAAAGCTTTATCGATAAATTAACAGGATAATTAAGATGATAAGAGTTGCAGTCGTTGGTGCTTCAGGACGTATGGGCTTATGTTTGATTAAAGCCGCAGAATTAGCGGATAAAACCAAGTTAAGTGCTGCTGTTACTCGGCCTGGCAGTGCCTCTTTAGGTAAGGATGCAGGAGACTTGGCAGGTATTGGAGCAATTAATATTGCTGTGCAAGATGACTTATCCAAAGTTTTAGATCAGTTTGATGTGCTGATTGATTTTACCCGTCCCGAGCCGTCTATGCAGTACATAGAGTTATGTCGTTTAGCGGGTAAGCAGATTATAATTGGTACAACGGGTTATTCCGATGAGCAGAAAGTGCAAATTGCTGCAGCCGCTAAAGATATCGCTATCGTACTCGCACCTAATATGAGTGTAGGCGTAAACTTATCGCTAAAGTTGTTAGAAATGACCGCAAAAGTGATGGGTGACTATACCGATATTGAAGTGATTGAAGCGCATCACCGTCATAAAGTCGATGCGCCATCAGGCACTGCTTTACGTATGGGTGAAGTTATTGCTGATACCTTGGGCCGCGATTTAAAAGATTGCGCTATTTATGGACGTGAAGGCGATACTGGGGAGCGTGACCGTAAAACGATTGGCTTTTCTACGATTCGTGCGGGCGATATTGTAGGTGAACATACGGTTATGTTTGCTGATGAAGGCGAGCGTGTAGAAATTACCCATAAAGCGACGAGCCGTATGACTTTTGCTAATGGTGCGGTAAGAGCTGCCGTATGGTTAGAGTCACAGAAAAATGGTCTGTATGATATGCAAGATGTTTTGGGTTTGAAAGAGATTTGAGCTCATAAAGCTAGGGTAGACTTTAGTCCGCTTTGCATTTGTGTGTGTGGGTAGGCGGTTAATCATTTTCATAAGGAATAGCGATGAAATTCATTTTGTTTTTTTGCTTATTATTTCCCTTTGTCACGAGTGCTGATAATCTAAGTGATAGTAATAAGTTGTTTGATTTTGCAGAAATTAATTACCCAGAATTTTTTAGCCAAGCAGAAGGGCCTACTTATGAATTAGGTGCTTATTTGGTCAGATACTATCCAGAGCGTGGGTATTATCTTGGCACTAAAGATGGACAAGTTTGGGCTTATGGGGACATTTTTGGCGGCCTATTAAAGCTGGGTAAGATTTCAGATTATGTTGAGTTAGAGACAGAAGGTGATGCTGTTTTAGCCGAGTTGTTTGCTGACGGTCTTAGTGATGTACAAGTTCAAGGCGTGGGTGAGGTGATTGCAATTTTAGCTGATGACCTTCAAGGTTCTCGGCATCAGCGTTTTATTATTAAGTTAGTATCAGGGCAAACATTGTTAGTCGCACATAATATTGATTTAGCACCACGCGTTTCGAACTTGTCTGTTGGTGATCGAATTGAGTTTTTTGGTGAATATGAATGGAATGAAAAGGGGGGAGTTATTCATTGGACGCACTCTGATCCGATAGGAAAACATATTGCTGGTTGGTTATCGCACAATGATATTGTTTACCAGGCGTTATAAATGAAGACAATAGCTCTGCTGTGGTTGTCTTGGAAAGCAGAACTTATTAGCCACACATTCCTAAACTGAGTTTTGTTACGAATGAGATTATGGAATAAAGTTAGCCCTATATTTTTAATTTTGCGAAACCTGAGCCTGCTCAAAAGTTGCCATCTGCGTGTGTAAAGCACAGGCAGAACGTAATAAGGGAATTGCCAAAGCTGCGCCGCTAGCTTCACCTAAACGCATATTAAGATTTAATAAAGGTTTTTCTTCCAAAGCATCTAAAATAATTTGATGACCTTGCTCTTGAGAGCAATGTGCAAATATTAACCACGGCTTTATATCGGGATTAATACGCACAGCCACCAAAGCCGCAACACTACAGATAAAGCCATCGACTAAGATGGGCAGTTGCTGCTGAGCAGCTGCTATATATGCGCCAGTTAATGCGGCAATTTCAAACCCGCCTAGATACTGTAATATTGTTAGCGGCATAGGGCTAATATCCTTATGCTTATCTAATGCTTGTTGAATGATGTCTGCTTTGTGTTGGATGCCTAAGCTATCCAGTCCAGTGCCTGCACCGGTCAATTGCTCTGCGCTTAGGTTAAGTAAATGACAAGCAATAGCCGTGGCGCTACTGGTATTCGCTATGCCCATTTCTCCGCCGATAAATAATTGGCTATTATTTTCTAAAGCTCTAGTCACAGCTTCTTTGCCGATTTGTAATGCACTTTGTTGTTGCACCTTGGTCATGGCCGACTGAGTTAGAGAGTTGGCAGTACCAAGGGCAATTTTCCGATGAATAATGGCTAGTTCAGTTAATTGGGAGGCAACTCCTGTATCAATAATTTCTAAATGAGCCTGGTGCTGCTGCGCGAGCACACTAATTGCCGCGCCACCGTGTACAAAGTTTTTTACCATTTCCGCGGTAACGGTTTGAGGGAAAGCTGAAACACCTGCCTCGGCGATACCATGATCCGCGGCAAAAATACTGATCCATACCTTATCGACATTAGGCTTGTCAGTGCCTTGCATGGCTGCAAGGCGTATGGCAATTTGTTCTAGTTCACCTAAAGAACCAGGGGGTTTTGTGAGTTGTTTTTGGCGGTTAATTGCAGCTAATAGGTAGCGTTGATCAGGCGAGGCAATAGGGAGAGTTAGCCAGTTCATTAGTGCTTCAATTGTTGTGCTAGTCCTGCGGTGACCAGTGTTACTTGTGGGCAAATTTGGGCAAGCTGTTGATGTAAACGTCCGGCTTCATCGACAAAACGGCGACTCATGCTATGCATAGGAATAATGCCTGAACCGACTTCATTGCTCACTAGGGTCAGGTCAGCTTGTAGCGTAGGTAGTACCGCTAGGAGGGCTTGTTTTTGTTGTAAAAAAACATCTTCCTGATAGCTGCCTTGAGGGTCAAATAGAATATTCGATAACCACAAGGTTAAACAATCAACTAGTATGAAATACCGTGTACTGTCATATTCTTCTAATTTATCAGCTAACAAAAACGGTTCTTCAATCGTTTGCCAATGTCTAGGCCGATCCGCTTGATGTTTTTCTATGCGCTCTTGCATTTCTTCATCGCCAGCCGTGCCTGTCGCAATGTAAATGACTTCTTTATGACTGGCTTGAGCAAGCTGTTCGGCATAACGGCTTTTGCCTGAGCGAGCACCGCCTAAAATAAGATGTTTCATAAACCTAGTTTTCTTGTATGCGTACAGCTAAAACGTCGCATTTTGCATGATGTAAGACACCGTTAGCGGTTGAGCCGAGTAATAAAGCTAAGCCATGTCTCCCATGAGAACCCACAACAATCAGGTCGGCATGTTGCTCTTCTGCTGTTTCTATGATTTCTAGGGCTGTGCTACCCATTTCTAAAAATTGTCGATCTGTAGGTATATCCAGTTTTTTAGCAATATCAGCTAAACGCTTTTTCGCTGTATTCATTAGCTCTTTGTTTAAATCAAGATCGAAGGGAATGACGGGGCCATAAGCGGCATCAGTGATAGGTAGGTAGTCCACTATATGAATAACACTTAATTTAGCATTATATTTTGTGGCTAAATAGTGTGCTTTTTGGGCGACGACTTCGCCATGTTCAGAAAAATCGGCAGCTAATAGAATGTGTTGGTAATTGTTCATGAAAGCTCTCCTAATTTGTCGGGGGCATTGTTGGAAATAATACGCCCATAATCTGATATGCGCTAAAGATATATAAAAAAGCAATACCTAAAGCAAAGGAAAAAGATTGGTTCAAGGCATGGCGAATAATATGTGCGGTAATGAGCCAATGCCATATTATTAAGCTAATAATAGCTAAAAGAGCCAGCCCATTGTTTGGGCTAATGCTTAATGTAGCAATGACTGGTGCGGCACAAAGACTGATCAAGGCATCGGTGCCAAGTAAAGCGCAAGTGGTTTGTACAAAACGTTGACTTTTTTTAGCAATGCTTAGTACTAAGCTGGAAAAGCTTAGAATAATAATAAGTTCTACGGCTACTTGCAGTAGGGCATTTAGTTCATTAACCGACACCTGAATAAGCATAAAGCTGATAATGGCATAGCCGATAAGAGAGAGCCGTAAGGTGACCTGCGAATAAGGAATATCTTGCGGTTTTTTTTTAAACAAACAAATATTAAAGATTAGCGCTAAATAGTCGTACATAGTGTGTTTTATATAGGATTAGGTTTTTTCATTTAATACAGAATGTTCAGTATGGTTTTCATTTTATACTATAATTAAGAATTGGTGTATTTCGATTATGCCTGCCCCACATACCTTATGGTTCCGCTAGTTTTCATGTTAATCTCAATTATTTTATGATTGTATTATTTTCAAAAAGTTTAAATAATCGTAGTAGTAGCCTGTATGTAGCTTAAGTAATGGGAGGGGTACCTGTTGTACTGATCTCCCGTATTGCGTAAACTTTCTATGGCTGCGAGAGTTTTCTCTGAAAGGGCACGTGTTTTATCATCAATTAATCGTAAGTAATTAAGGGGACATATTATGCAGAAAATCGTTATTTTATTGGTGGGGTTGTTATGCGCTGAAGTTTTATGGGCAGCGCCTGCAAAGCAGCCGACTATGGCCGTATTACCATTTCAACTTAGCCCCGTTATCGACACTATAAATATTGGTAAGATGGCAGTGACGCGTACGATGGCTGAACGCGAATTTTCCAATCAATTAATTGAGTTTTTGGCTAAGTCAAGAAAGTTTAATATGCTTAGTCGTACGCAAATTGACAAAGTCATGGATGAAAATCGTTTGACTGAGTCAGAATGGGCGCTACCAGGGCAGATAGAAATGATGGCTAAGTTGTTAGTTGCGGATTATCTTGTTACGGGCGTTATTAATCGTTTAGAAACAGCTGCGGTTAGTCAAAATATTACGATAACGGGTGAAACCAGACCAAGATTGGTAACCACTTTTAAAATTCAATTTCAAATTTTGCAGAGTAGTACAGGGAAAATTGTTTTAGCTGATCAGGTGATTAATAAATTAAGAAGTGATGAAGTACGTCGTGATATTCCTGCGTTAGAGAGAAGATATTGGACCGCAGCAGATTATAAAGATTTACTCTTTACTCGCACGGCAACTGAAGTGGGCAATGCTATTCTTGCGGGAATATATCCTATTAAGGTTAATAAGGTTTCTAATAATGAAGTGATACTAAATCGAGGTAGTGGTGCGGGAATTGAAGTTGGTCAGTATTATTTAGTATTGAAGCAGGGCGAAGCCATTACGGATGTGGATACCGGAGAACTATTAGGGGGTGCAGAAATTCAAGTAGGTATGATTGAAGTTATGTCAGTTGCAAGGAAATTGAGTAAAGCAAAAATAATTTCAGGAGCTGGACAAATTGGCATAGGAGATATTTGTCGGTTACAAAAGACCATTAGGGGGGGCACTGATGCTGCTTACCCTAGAGTAACGCCTGGTTGGTAGCTTTAATGTTAAGCCCTTTCATGTTTTCAGAGAGAGAACTGAATAAGAGGGGGCATAATTTAAAACTTTAATTTTTTTATCCAGCCCCATCATATCCAGTATTCTGACTTGTAATTTATTTGTTTTAATGTCAAAAATTGCGTAAATACCAATGCTTTTGGAGGTGGCGTTTGTGCTGTAGAACAAATCTCAAACCATCATGGGTATAGGGTGGCTTAAAATACAGAATAATTTCTGACCTTATGTATAAATATTTTTATCTATCATTAAGAAGGGCGAGTTTGTGGGCGGTCGTTTTGGTTCTGGTGTCTGGGTGCTCCTCTATTATTGATGCGAGAAAGCAAAAAAAGCCGTATATGGATGTGTATTATTCGGGGGATGTTTCGCGTGCTGCACTTGAGTTAAGCGAAAAAAGTGCTGATCGAGCAGGGACAGGGGATGAGTTAGTGTGGCTTTTAGATGCTGGCGTCGCAAATTATACGGCGAGTCAATACCAAGAAAGCCTCCAGTTATTCGAGCAATCAGAAAGTCTAATTCAAGCGTTTGATAAGAGAGCTGTTATCACTGCACGAGATATAGGGGCAGAAATAGGCTCGGCAATCACTAATGCGAATGCCTTACCTTATCGTGGTATGTATTTGGATCGTGTGATGCTCAATGCTTATAAAGCACTCAATTATTTTGCTATCAATGATGTGTCTGGTGCTTATGTTGAGTTACGTAGGATGAGGGAGGCACAACAGAAAGTTGTCAGAAAATTTGCTGATGAGCTTCGGGCTGGTGAGCAAGAGATCGCTGAGTATAATCTTAAAAATCAGCAGAAAAGTCGATCTCTTGGTAATCAAAATACCACGGTGTCATTCAGCTCTATTGTTAAAAATCCTGTGGTAAATGAAGCTTATGTCGTATCAGAGGCTAAAGCAAATAAGCTTTATGGGAGTTTAGGTAATCCGTTTGTTAGTTATTTTTCAGCGATAGGGTATTTATTAGAAAATAACTATGGGGAAGCCTTAGTGGATTTTCGTAACCTCTATAAAATGATCCCGAATAATAAATTGATTCAAAGCGATTATGTGACAGTGGCACAGCGAATCGGGAGTGCAATTCCAGCGAAGATAGCGAATGTTAAGCCTTTTTCTTACCCGCTTAATAATAAAATAGTGTACGTACTCTTATTTAATGGACGTGCACCCGCGTTAAAGCAAGAGAAATTTCAATTGATTCTGCCCTATGTCGGTTATACGGGAATAGCTTTTCCTCGGTATGAATATTTTACTGCTCAATTGCAAGGGCTAGATATTGCTTATAAATTTCATAATCAACAAGTATCTGTCAAAACCGAGTCGCTCGCAGATTTTGATGCCATTATGTCACAGGAGTATCATAGTAAACTGCCAACAATGGTAACTCGACTGGTTGTTTCTACCTTAGCAAAAGAAATGGCTAGTTATGCCGCTGTGCAAGCAGCACGCCGATCTAATCAGTCAAATAACGGGGCTGAGTTGGGCACATTAATATTAACAGGGATGTTTAAATATCTGTTTAATACTGCTGATACTCGTGGATGGGAGACTTTACCTAAACAAGTACAAGTGGCTCATTTTCCTATTCCCGATAATGGACGATTACTTATTAGTCCCGTTGGTATAGTGAGCAGCGGACAACAAGGTACAGAAGTTATACTGAAGAAAGAGACTAATATTGCTATTGTTTATATTCGCGCTTTATCAGGGGAAAAACTTATTTATAAAGTAATAGAGTTACAATAAAGTCAATTATCGCCTTAGTTAGCTGCAGAAGACTGATGCTTTTTTCTGAACAATAGACTAGGCTGTTTAGTGAGATAGAGCGAGTACAGCAATTTTTAAATGATGACTAAACTTATAGTTTGATGTCTTATTTCGTGGCGTGCTGTACAAGCATGAATTCAAAAAAGGAGTTAAATATGAAAAAAATAATCATTATTATACTGAGTAGCATGATACTTTTCGGCTGCCAATCGACTGTTAATACGATAGATAATAAAGATAAAATGATGCAGCAGGATCCCGTTGATATTTCCCGGGTATCTACAGATGGCTTTCTCAAAAATCGATTAGAAATCGTCCGTGTTGATAAGAGAGAGAAAGCGGATGGGTTGCTGCGAGTTCAAGTGACTATTAAAAATCTTAGATCAGGGTTTTGGGATCAGTTAAGCTCATGGTTTATGGGCGATAACCCGTATCAAATTGCGTATCGATTTACGTGGTTGGATATTGATGGTATGGAAACTGAAACAGCTGCTAGTACTTGGGTGCCTTTGACCGTTGCTCCTGGAGATACAATTAGGTTAAGAGCTATCTCACCGAATCCAAGATGTAAGGATTTTACATTGGCAATAAGAGAGAATGATGCGGCTAGGCGCTAAATTTTATAGAACTAAGTGATTGGCTGAAACGGCTACCCCATTCTCAATAATAACGAAGACTCGCTAACAGGCTAGAGTTGAAGCCTATATTGATTGAGATAATAAAAAACTGAAAAAATAATAGAGAAAATTATGACTAAAAAAAACCTTTTATTGGCCGGTATTTCTAGTATAGCTCTTTCCTTAACGGCCTGCGGTATATCGCCGCAGCGTATTGATGCAACAGGTAATGAAGGTATTGTTTCTATAGATCAGGTGAACTTTAAAGACTGGCAGATCGCGGCAGAAAAAGGTATCACTTCTTTGCTTGAGTCTGGGGTATTAAGTCGTAACGATGGGCGCAAAAGTATTCTAATGATTAGTACGGTAAAAAATTCAACAACCCAGCATATTAATACGCGAATTCTCACCGATAAGATTAGACAGGCATTGCTTCGTTCTGGCAAGGCACTGACCACAACCGCAGTAGGTGGCAATGGCCCTGATGATATTGCCAGCAAACAAGTACGTAGGCTAGAAGAGGATGATATGTTTAATCAATCGACAGTACAAAAAGCAGGAACAGCTATTGCTCCTGATATGAGTTTTTCAGGGGAGATCGTTCAGCAGAAAGCAACGCAAGGTAGAATGAGTGAGTCTTATTTTTTCTTTCATATGGCTGTGACTGATTTAACGACTGGCCTAGCCGTTTGGGAGGATAATGTAGAAATTGTTAAGCAGGGTAAAAAGCCGGTCTTTGGGTGGTAGTGCCTGATTTTTTAGACTCATTTGTTCATAGAAAAGACTCTCGGTAGTCTAAGTTGTTGGATTTGACTGCTAGATCTGTAAAGCTGCATGTTTGGTGGTATGGTAAAGGGATGCAACTCCTTTACCACTCCACGGTCCAGTATAAACAGAACTGCTTGGTCTTTAAATATTCTAATCGTCACCATCATCGTCATCATCAGTGGGAATTTGACCGCGAAATTCCTCGGATAAAAGCATTTGTGCGCCACTAATTACCAGAATGTCATCTTGTTGTAATGTCCTCTGGATAAAGTAATTCTCAGTGTTTATTTGTTTTTTCTGAGTGATTAAAATGCGTTTAAAATGTTCATCATCAACTTTAATATAAACAAAACTTTGGCCTAAGTGCCAGACTAAAGCGGATACGGGGATGATCACGCCAGATAGGGCGGCTTCTTGTGTGGGAATCCAAGCATTGACACGTTGCTGATATCCTTCAAATACTTTATTACTTAAGTAAAAATAGGGTGCACCCGTTTGTTGGTTTATGCTTGAGATAGGTGCACTGGAAATTAATTGAGCCGCTTGTTTGGGTTCGTTTTGCTTGGTGGCTTGTATTGAAATAGTCGTGGGTGCAACTTTTAATTGTTTAGGGAGATAAAGCAAGTAAAGGCGTTTGTGGCCTTGACTCAAATCAAGAAAGTGCGGGTGTTGATTACTTAAAAACCAGTGGCTGACTGTTTTTCCCCATTGTGTTTCTGTTTGTAGGCGTAATGTCTCGCTCTGATTTTGGGATGCCTGAACATTTACTGTGGCAATGTCTAAATGGTTTTTTTGTGCTCTAAATTTTCGTGTAGAAATGATATTTTCGTGTTGTAAATTTTGTACACGTCGCATATCCCACTGTGCTTGTTCTAGCAGTAAGAGAGCCGTTTGTTGTTCTGCTAAAGCTTTGAAATAATTGGCACGCGCTTGAAATAACGGGAATAAATCGACTAAGGTTGCAAAGGTTTCAATTTTAGGATTAAAGTAAGTACGGTGTAATTTTATAGTTTTTAAGCCGCTTGTGATTTGTGTTGGTTCTTCGATAACGACATTATATTGAGCCACCGTATCGTTATCATCAGCATGACTATTAAAGATAAATAGGAGAAAGCAAAAAATAAGTAAGGATTGTAGTATTCGCATATTGTATTCAGTTTATTGGCAGGCTTAGCGTGTGGGGTTAGGTATCAGGAAAGTAAGCCATCTCTTGATTAGTTAAAATTTGTTGTTTGTCTCAACTATTAGGCGAGAGTTTCTAATTCAAGTTAGCTTGAAAGTTCTTAGAATAGTTTTTTTTTAACGATCTAGCAAACTAATATAAAGCATAGATATTAATTTTTTTTGTATTATATGATACTCAGTGTAAAGCACTGAGAGGAAACTGGCTTTATAGTAAAATGCCTTCTCGCAATGAAAGCATTTAATCTGTTTTTAAACCTTAAGAAAATGAGAGAAAAATGAGTGAACTTCCCAAACAATTAAAATATGCCGCCACTCATGAGTGGGTGAAGTCGGAAGGTGATCTTGTCGTTAAAGTCGGTATTACTGATTTTGCTCAAGAAGAACTAGGTGACTTAGTTTATATAGAGCTACCTGAAGTGGGGCGAAAACTGGCAACAAAAGAGCAGTGCGCAGTAGTCGAGTCTGTTAAAACAGCTTCTGATTTATTCAGCCCTGTGGCAGGTGAAGTCATCGCCATAAATGAAGTGTTGGCTGATTCACCTGAACTGGTTAATGAGGATGCTTTTGGTACTTGGTTATTTAGTTTGAAAATAGATAATCCAGCTGATTTGGATGCTTTGTTAGATGCAGATGCTTATGCTGAGTCGATTGCTTAGGGTTGAGGATGAAATAACCTCCGAAACTGGACAAAAAGACAAGTCAGTTTCGGGGGGATAAAATTCTCAGTCCTTAGGTTATTTGTTAACCGTTTGATTGGGAAAAGTGTGGATGATTAAAGTTACTCACAAAATCTGTGGATAACTTTGTGTGTAATTTGCAACTTGCGAAGCTAAATGGCTGTAATTGTTATGTTTTTGTTAAATTGCCTATAAGCTATACAGTATTATAAATCAATAACTTAGATGTATTTTTATGGGGGGGGATGGCCTTGGAGATCGTATTATTTAGTTTGACAAGATTTTGTGTGTAAGAATAAATAAAAGCAACGGTTGCGGTGAGTATTATGATTGCATTTATATTAGGGACGCCGATTGTTAACGTGACCAAGGTGCTAAATATCTTTATAAGTATTTGGTTTTTAAATATTTATAACATAAATAGAGTTACCCACAAAAGCTGTGGATAACTCTGTGGGTAATTTGCAACTAACAATGCTAAATAGCTGTAATTGTTACAGTTTTGTTACATTGACTAAAAAATATACATCTTTATATATCAATGACTTATAGCGTCTTTAGACGTTTTTCTAGCACTATTAAAAAATAATTTTTACTTGACAGGATTTTGTGGAAAATGGCTAATCAAAATGCAAAAGGTGTAAAACGTATCGTTAATGCGTTCTTTTTTTCAATAGCGGGTTTTAAAGCAGTATGGAAACATGAGGAAGCCTTCAGGCAAGAGGTCTATTTATTGATAGTTGCTGCTCCTTTAGCTGTTTGGCTAACTGAAAATAATATCGAAAGGGTATTATTAATAGGGAGTTTAGTGGGAGTGTTGTTGGTTGAATTATTAAATTCAGCGGTTGAGGCGGCTATTGATAGAATAGGATTCGAGCATCATGAGCTGTCAGGTAGAGCAAAAGATATAGGTTCTTCTGCAGTTATGTTATCGTTGGCGTTAGCGGCGTTAACTTGGGCGTTGATTTTAATTTAAGAGGAAAAGAAATAAATGAGTGCATTGATTTGTGGATCCATGGCTTACGACACGATTATGGTGTTTCATGACCAATTTAAAAATCACATTCTGCCAGATAAAGTACATATGTTAAATGTGTCTTTTTTAGTGCCTGTGATTCGAAGGGAATTTGGGGGGTGTGCTGGAAATATTGCATATAACTTAAAATTACTGGGGGAAACGCCAAAAATTATGGCAACTGTAGGCCATGATTTTGAGCCGTATGCACAGTGGTTGAGTCAGTGTCAAATCTCCAGTGAATATATTCAAAAATTAGATGAGCATTATACTGGACAAGCTTATATCACTACAGACCAAGATGATAATCAAATTACTGCATTTCATCCTGGGGCAATGAATGAGTCGCATGTTAATTCCGTGTTAGATGCCAAAGGCGTTGAAATCGGTATTGTTTCACCTGATGGCAAGCTAGGAATGCAACAGCATGCTAAAGAGTTTGTTGAAGCAGGGGTTCCGTTTATTTTTGATCCGGGTCAAGGCATGCCCATGTTTAGTGGTGAAGAATTGCTGGCGCTATTAGAGTTAGCAACCTGGGCAACGTTTAATGATTATGAGTCGGAACTCATGCAAGAGCGTACGGGGTTAACTTTAGAACAAATTGCAGAGAAAGTTGATGCTTTAGTGATTACTCTAGGTGGACAGGGTTCAAAAATTTATAGCCAAGGGGAGTGTATTGATATTCCTGCTGCTAAAGCTAAAGAATTAAGAGACCCAACAGGCTGTGGTGATGCGTTTCGCGCTGGTCTATTGTTCGGCATTTTGAGTGACTTTGACTGGGCAACAACTGGTCGTATTGCTTCTCTATTAGGCGCGATAAAAATTGAACATAATGGTACTCAAAACCATCACTTTACTATGGCACAGTTTAAACAGCGTTATCAGGATAGTTTTGAGAGGACATTTTAGTTTGGCATGATATTTAACTTTCTTATTTTTTTGCAGGTTTAGGTTCACTGCTATTAAGGACTGAGGATGAATACCTCCCGAAACTGGACAAAAAGACAAGTCAGTTTTTTTTGGGGAGAGATATAAAATTCTCAGTCCTAAGTTAAGAAACTAAGTAAGAAGCGTACATAAATATACAAATGATGCGCTTCGTATCTTCTCACACCCACTTACTTAACGACTAACCCCCATGGGTAACGTCCGACAGCAATTGATTTAGTGACTTTCATTAAATCAAGGTCAATAATAGAAATATCATTACTAACCCCGTTAGTGGTGTACACTCTTTTTTGATCTGGGGAGAATGCTAGGTTCCAAACTCTTTGGCCTACCAAAAAATATTTTTCTACTGCTAATGTCTGTGTATTAATTAAGGCGACGCGATTAGCAGGTCCTAAGGCAACTAAAGCCCATTGATTTTTCTTATCGACAATCACACCAACAGGTTGGATTTTATCAGAGCTTACCCCTGGAATATTAAACTTAATGGTTTTAATTTTACTGTGCTTTATTGCATCTAGTACGGTAACGGTTCCACCCATTTCAGACGTCACCCACAGCCGTTGACTATCTGCGCTAAAGCTTAAACCTCTGGGGCGAGGATCAACGAGTGTATTATCCTCAACAGTCAATGTTTTACGGTTAATCCAATGCACCATATTGGTTGCTTCAGAAGCGCTAACGACCCATTTTTCGTCAGGGCTAACAGTGACAGGTTCCGGTTCTACACCGACGGGAATGGTTTTAATGGCTTTAGCAGTATTAATATCAATCACAGTAATGAGACTATCATCTTCATTTGAGACATAAAGCTGGTCACCTGATGGATTCATCGCAAAAGTTTCTGGATCCTCTCCTGAAGGTAACGTACCTATGGCTTTTAAAGTTTTAATATCAATAACCTGAATAATATCATCGTCACTGCTGGCAATATACAGTTGTTGCTGATTTTTACTTAAGACAATGCCGCGCGGGCGTTGACCTATCGCAACTGTTTTTAAGAGTTTGCCTGCTATGGGGTCGACAATAGCCAAGGCATTATCTTTTTCTAGGGTGATATAGATTGTTTCAGAATTAACCTGGCTACTGATTAAAAATAACGCCAGCGCTAAAATTTGCTTCATAGTGTCTCTTGTGTAAAGTTATAACAATGTGTCAAGATAGCATTTTTCAGCGTATGGCTGGGGTCATCGCAATAAATAAGGAAATTTTCCCAATGAGTTTACGGTATCAAATTAGTATTAGAATTTTATTGATTTCGTTCTGTATTCTTTTTCTGGGGGGGTCTATTGGTATTTGGCAGGCACGACAATCGGTTAGTAACGAGGTTGATTCTTCCATTAATTTAGCATTGCAACTAGTTAAGATAGGTATTGGAGCTAACAAGACCCATCAAACTGACTGGATGTTTCGTTTGAGTCGTTTAGAACAAACGCGGCACTTAAATATCCAACTGAAAACAGCAGCAGGTGAGTTAGTTAATATTTCTCAACATCGACAACAGAATACATTAGATGATATGCCGCCCGATTGGTTTATTCATTTAGTGCTTGGTGAATACCCAAAAGTAGAATATCCCATTGAAACTTCGAATAACAGTGTCTTGACTTTGATTATTCAAGCCAATCCGATGGATGAAATTTCGGAAGCTTGGCAAGAAAGTATTGCCTTTTTTAGTTCTTTAGTGGTGTTGATTTTTTTGACCTTTGTTTCCGTTCAATTAGTGTTTAATAAAACCATCAAATCCATTCATTCAATTATTGAGCATCTTAAAGAGATTGAGACGGGAGACTATCAGAAGAGATTAGCTGATTTTTCTACTCGGGAATATGATGATATAGCCAAAGCTATTAATCATATGACGGGGGTGTTGGATAAAACAGAAAAACAAAACAGGGCATTGACCCAGCATTCTTTAGAAATTCAGGAAGAAGAAAGGCAACATTTATCTCAGGAATTGCATGATGAGTTTGGTCAGTCATTGACGGCTATTAAAGTCATGGCTGTGACTGCAGCACATGAAAAAGCAGATACAAAAAAAATCACCACATCCATGATTGAAATTTGCGACCATTTAATGACTGTTGTTCGCTCAATGATGAAACAGTTACATCCTCTAATATTGACAGAATTGGGTTTGAAAGCCACGTTGGAAGATTTGTTACACCAATGGGAAGTTAGACATGCACCAACAGTGTTTACTTTACACTATGATGATACCGTTGATCAGCTAGAACAAACGATAGTGATACAAATTTTTCGGGTGATTCAAGAAAGTTTAACTAATATTGTGCGTCATGCACAAGCCAGACAGGTCGATATTAGTCTCCAGGTGAACCCAAAGTCAGATACGCTGGTTTTATCCATTACTGATGATGGAGTAGGCTGTGAACTTGAGCAGATTTCAACTGGGTTTGGCTTATTAGGGATGAAAGAAAGAATCAAATTATTAGGGGGGGATTTTAAAATACAATCTCAAGTTAACAAAGGACTACAAATTAAGGCAGAAATTCCTTTATCATGAACAGTAAAATAAAAGTTTTGTTAGTCGATGACCATGCGGTAGTAAGAGCCGGCTTTAAGTTGTTATTGGCTACTTCATCCAATATAGAAGTGGTTGCTGAAGCGGAGTCAGGAGAGCAATCTATTCAGTTTTATCAATCCTATCAGCCAGATATTGTTGTGTTGGATTTATCTATGCCAGGTATCGGGGGCTTAGAAACTATCAAACGCTTAGTGCAACGCAATGAAAAGATAAATATTTTAGTCTTTAGCGTGCATGATGAACAGGTTTATATTACGCGCGCTTTAAATGCGGGAGCAAAGGGTTATATTACTAAAAACAGTGCACCTGAAATTTTACCAGAAGCGATAGAGAGTATTTATAATGGACAGCGCTATGTTGAACAGGGGCTACTCAAGCAAAATGGCAATAAAGCCTCGGAGCATGATTTTCAATCGATTATACAAACATTTTCAACCCGCGAATTTGATATTTTTCGCTTATTGGCTAAAGGCTTAACGGCACATAAAATAGCTGATGAATTATGTTTAGGTTATAAAACTGTCGCTAATTACGTGACTCAAATTAAGAAAAAATTACAAGTCTCTAGCATTGCCGAATTAGCGCATATTGCCATATTGCTGGGAATTATGAAGCATTAAGGAATAATTCCCATACAAACACAAGAATCCTTCCCATTACAGTCCCCGATTTATATTTGATAATATCAATTTCTAAATTGGGGTGAGCATGAACTTAAGCAGACTTTTTTTTATTTTCTTTTCAGTTATTTCGGTGGGAGCTAATGCCCATGGACCGACACCTAAAAAAGCAGATAAAAGTATTATGATTAATGCGCCTATTGATAAGGTCTGGACAGTCGTTAAAGACTTTGACAAGATTTCAGATTGGCATCCTGATGTACTCTCCAGTAAGGGGGATGGTAACAATAAATCAGGCGACGAGCGTAAGTTAACTTTGAAAAGTGGCGTGTTAACAGAGGGGCTAGATTATTTTAGCGAGACTGACCACGAATACAATTATCGCTTAAGCACTGAAGATACCGATGTTTTTCCTGTAAGTTCCTATACGACAGCTATTCAATTAATTGCCGAGGGTGATAAAACCAAGGTTAAATGGAAAAGTCGTTTTTATCGTGGGGATACCAGTAATAGTCCGCCAAAAAGATTGAATGATGAAGCGGCTGTTAATGCAATGAATAGCTTTATTCAGAATGGTCTGGAAGGCTTAAAAGAGGCAGTAGAAAAATAAATATGCTTCAATTCTCTCTTGCTCTGTTGTTGTTTGGTTTCTCTGGTTTGATAGCCAGTGCTCCTTATTTTTATATTAATCAGCAACAGGGGGAGAGTGTTAGTGTTTTTGAACGTCATGATTTATCGCTAAAAACCAAAATACCAACACTTAAAGGCCCTGCGGGTATAGCAATCAGTCCTCATAATCCATGGTTTGCAGTGACTTACCCTGAACAGGGTATGATCAGTTTTATGGATAGCGAAAAACTGATTCCCTTAGAGCATATCAGTGTTGGCGGAAGTCCTTTTGGTGCTGTTTTTGCTGGCGGGCATCTTTATTATAGTGATTGGAGTAGGAATTTAGTGGGTGTTATTCACCCAGGGACAGGACGTACCATCAAAAAAATTACCGTTGGAAAATCACCGGCAGGAATAGCGACTAATGCCTGTGAATCACAAGTGTGGGTGCTTAATAGAGAAAGTAATAGTATCTCAGTGATAGATACAGATAACTTTCAGGTGATTAAAAATATAGCCGTCGGGCGGGCGCCTTTTGCGCTTGCTATGGATAAGCGATTTGCTTATATTGCCAATTCACAAGGTAATACCTTGAGTATTGTTGATTTAGCGGATTTATCCGAAATAAAACGAATTAAAGTAGGACGTATGCCTTATGGTGTAGCAGTCGACCAAAAACAGCATAAGGTATATGTTAGCAATCAACTGGAAAATACCGTGAGTGTATTAGATGCTAAAACTCATAAACTCATTCATATTTTAAAAACAGGGGCATACCCTGAAAATATCGCAGTCGATGAAGAAAATCAGCATTTATTTGTGTTGAACTGGTTTGATGGCAGTTTGAGTGTGTTTGACACTCAAACAGATAAGGCGTTAAAACTGATTAATCTGAGTGAGGGAAGTCGAGCTTTTGGGCAGTTTGTAAGTGAATCCAAAGTATGCATGAAGAAGTAGGGTGTGCTGACGATAGGAAGCGCATCGTTTGTGCGTGTGTGATGCGCTTTCTATTTTAGTCTCCTAGCTTATCAGGCTCTATTAGTCCTTGTCGCGTTGCCATTAAAGTAAACTCAGCAATTGTTTTAACTGCTAGTTTTTCTTTAATGGTGGTACTGTGATTACACACCGTTTTATAGCTTAAATGGAGGTTTTCGGCTACTTCTCGTGGGCTATTGCCATTGGCTAGTAAACAAAAAACATCAAACTCACGCGGGGAAAGTAGTTTGATCTTAGACTCATCATTTTGCTCAGTAATCATATTAACAGCGAGTTGTTGAGCCATGGGTGCGTCAATATAAGTTTGCCCTTGTGCGATAGAACATACTGCCTCTACTAGTGTTTCGGGGACGCTACTTTTGCAGATATAGCCTTTAGCGCCTGATTTAATCGCTCGGGTTGCATAAATAAGTTCATTATGAATACTAAAAACTAAAATTTTACAGCGTGGTTCACGGCTAATTAAACGCCTAATACATTCTAACCCTCCCATGCCGGGCATAGATAAATCCATTACTACTACATCAGCTGGCTGTTGCATATAGTGTTGACAGGCTGATTCGCCGCTATCTACTTCATAAATAGTGCCTATTTTTTCTGAGAGAGATAAATAAGATTTGTAGCCTTCTCTAACGACGGCATGGTCGTCAACCAATAAAACACTAATTTTAGTCATGAATAATTATTTAAAAATAAGCAATATCATGAATAAATTTGCTGTTAAATGATATAGGAGCTTTTCCTTTTTATAAACAAAGCTAAGCGGGAATATTTCCTGGGTTGGCGCAAGGTTTATTCCTTCTTTATTAGTCATTTATTCCGTATTCGAGAGTTTGTTAAGTACATACAATAACGATTAAGCATTTGCCAATTTACCGTTAGCTTGATCAGTGGCTTTTTAGTGCAGCGTTGGCAAATGCTTCTAAATAAAAAATCAATCAGGAGGAAACATGCAAATTAAAAAATTTGCTCGGAATATGGGAACTACACTATTAGTTTCTAGTGCAATTTTTGCCGTATCTCAGCAAGCTAGTGCCAACAAGAGGTTAGAGGATTTATCGGAACAGAACACCAACTGGGTCATGCAAACCAAAGATTATGATGCGAGTCATTATAGTAATATGTACCAGATTAATATCCAGAACGTACATAAGCTTAAACCAGTCTGGTCTTTTTCAACGGGTGTGCTTAATGGTCATGAAGGAGGACCTCTAGTCGTTGACGGTATTATGTATGTTCATTCTCCTTTTCCAAACAATATTTTTGCGCTGGATTTAAACGAGCCAGATAAAATCTTATGGGAATACAAACCTAAGCAAAATCCAGCAGCACGTGCTGTCGCCTGTTGTGATGTGGTAAACAGAGGTTTAGCTTATGCACCAGGAACTAAAGATTATCCACCCACTATTTTCCAAGATCAGCTAGATGGGCATGTGGTGGCTATTCATGCTAAAACGGGAAAAATGCTCTGGAAAATAGAGAATTCAGACATATCTATGGGCTCAACTTTAACCTCCGCTCCCTTTGTTGCAAAAGATTTAGTCATTGTGGGTAGTGCTGGAGCTGAGCTAGGTGTACGTGGCTACGCGACGGCCTATAACATTAAGGACGGTTCACAAGTTTGGCGAGTCTATGCAACAGGACCCGATAAAGATATAGGGATTGGGAAAGGCTTTAATGAAGACAACCCACATTATGGACAGTATGGCTTAGGCACTAAAACTTGGGAAGATGATGCCTGGAAAATTGGCGGCGGTACTAACTGGGGTTGGTACGCTTACGATAGTGATTTAGAAATGCTTTACTATGGTTCAGGTAATCCTGCACCGTGGAATGAAACTATGCGCCCAGGTGATAACAAATGGACTATGACTATTTGGGGGCGTGATGTTAATACCGGTAAAGCCAAGTTTGGTTACCAAAAAACACCGCATGATGAGTGGGATTATGCCGGTGTGAACTACATGGGCTTATCTGAGCAAATGGTCGATGGCAAAATGACTAAATTGCTGACCCACCCAGATAGAAATGGTTTGGTTTATACATTGAACCGTGAAAATGGTGATCTAGTTAATGCATTCAAAATTGACGACACTGTTAACTGGGTTAAAAAAGTCGATCTAAAAACAGGCCTGCCTATTCGTGATCCTGAGTATTCAACACATATGGATCATGAAGCAAAAGGCATTTGTCCTTCTGCTATGGGTTACCACAATCAGGGTATTGAATCTTACGACCCTGTCAAGAAAACATTCTTTATGGGAACCAATCATATCTGTATGGATTGGGAACCGTTCATGCTGCCATACCGTGCAGGTCAATTCTTTGTTGGCGCAACGCTAAACATGTACCCAGGGCCCAAAGGAACTTTGGGGCAAGTTAAGGCAATGGACTCTGTAACGGGTGAATTTAAGTGGGAAATTGCTGAAAAGTTTGCAGTTTGGGGTGGCACGATGGCGACCGCTGGCGACTTGGTTTTCTACGGCACCTTAGATGGCTATATCAAAGCGCTTAACTCAAAAAATGGCGAAGAGCTTTGGAAGTTTAAATTGCCTTCTGGGGTGATTGGTCATCCGATTACTTATAAGCATAATGGAAAACAATATATTTCTATCTACTATGGTGTCGGTGGTTGGCCTGGTGTGGGCTTGGTTTTTGACTTGCAAGATCCGACTGCTGGTTTGGGTGCGGTAGGTGCGTTTAAAGAATTGGCACATTACACCCAAATGGGTGGTGGCGTCATGACTTTTGCATTGGATTGATAAGCACCTGGGTGGATAACGCTATTGTTTATCCACCCTATACAAACTCACACGATTAATAGATAAAAAAATGATATTGAAACAGAGATTGCTCTATCTAACGGGATTGGCATTAATTTCTGGCTGTGCGGCAAATGCACAACCAGAGATTGCTTCGGCACCTACGGGTAAGGTACTTAAAGTTTGTGCTGCTGAAAATGAAATGCCGTACTCCAATAAAAAAGGGGAGGGCTTTGAAAATAGGCTAACTCGCTTAATGGGGCAAAGCTTAAACCGTAAAATAAAATATGTTTACTGGAAAGACCCGCGTTATTTTATTCGTGACTTTTTAGATAAAGGTTTATGTGATGTTGTTATGGGTGTCGATGCAGGTGATCCAAGAGTGGCTACCACGCAGCCTTATTACCGCTCTGCTTATACCTTTATTTCGCGAGAAGAGGATGATTTGGATTTAAAAGATTGGGATAGTGAAGTTTTGCGCTCAGTCAACCGTATTGGCTATATTCCTGGAACACCCTCAGAAATAATGATTCGAGCGATTGGCCGATATAGCGATACTTTTAACTATAACAAGGAATTGGTTGGCTTTAAATCACGCCGTAATCAATATGTTAAATATGATGTCAGTAAAATGGTTGGCGATATATCCAGTGGCAAGGCTGAAGTGGCCGTACTTTGGGGGCCATCAGCTGCACGCTATGTTAAAGAATCTACGGTTCCTTTGACCATGACAGTAGTTCCTGATAACAGTACCCGTGCAGATGGTCAAAAAGTGGGGCAGCATTACAGTACAGCGATGGCGGTGCGCAAAGGCGAAGCGGTATTATTAAAGCAATTGAATGACTTTATTCAACAGCAACACTCTGAAATTGAAGAGTTGCTGGAAGATGAAGGAATTCCTTTGTTACCTGAAGCGTAATCGTGATGCTATCAATTATAGGATAAATGATGAAATTTAAAATAATAACAAGCGCAGTTCTAGCAACGGCGCTTCTCGGTACAACTGCCCAGGCAGATATAACGCTGCGCCATGCGCTGCTTGGTTCTCCACTAGATATGAGTTTTGCTAAAAAAGGTGGTAATACACCGGCTTTTAAAGAATTTATGAAAGAAGGCAGAAATCCCTATAACACGGATAAAGAAGCCATTGAGGAAGGGGAGAGCCTCTATATGACAGGCTGTTCAGGTTGTCATGGGCATGAGGCAGAAGGAAAAATTGGGCCAGGCTTGGCAGATGATTATTGGACATACCCAAGTATTGCAACAGACAAAGGTTTGTTTGAAGTTTTATTTGGCGGTGCGAATGGCATGATGGGCCCTCAGTACGTTAATTTCAATACTGATGAGATGCTGAAAATTATGGCTTGGTTACGATCTATTTATACAGGGAAACCGAAAAAAGCTAAATGGCTGAAAAAATAACTCAGGAGATAAAAATGAAAAACAAAATATTATCAATCGCTGTTTTATTAACAGCATCCGTATCGTTTACTGCGCAAGCTTATGACGGTACTAACTGTAAAGAACCTGGAAATTGCTGGGAGCCTAAGCCAGGCTATCCTGCAAAAGTGGCGGGGAGTAAATATGACCCAAAGCATGATTCCAACGAACTGAATAAACAATCTGCCTCAATTAAAGAAATGGAAGCGCGCAATAAGCAGCGCTCAGACCATTTTAACAAGACAGGCACCTTTGTTTATGATGTGGATGAGATTTAAGACACCTCATCCGACAAGATTCTTCTTGTCATCAAAAAGGTATAGATAATTATATTTATCCCTTTCTGAAAATAATTAAGTTATTTTCAGTAAAGATTAATATTAGTGTTTACTCCAGCTCTCCTCCGAGCTGGAGTCTTTTTGGGTAATAGATTTGAATAATCAACTAAGCGACTGGCGTAATTTAGCCATAGAATTTGAGCAACAAATAAACCAGACGGTTTTAGGGCAACAACAAGCGATAAGACATTGTGTTATTTCTATTTTTGCTCGTGGACATGTCTTGCTGGAAGGTAATGTAGGGGTTGGCAAAACTACTTTATTGCGTGCTATAGCACAAGGCTTGGGCGGTGATTATCAACGGATTGAAGGCACCATAGATTTAATGCCAGCAGATTTGATTTATTACACCTACCTTGATAATAAAGGCAAACCGCAAGTAGACCCCGGCCCTTTACTTAAACAAGGAGAAAGCTTAGCGACATTTTTCTTTAATGAAATAAATCGCGCGCGCCCTCAGGTGCATTCTCTATTACTTAGAGTGATGGCTGAAAGAAGTATCAGCGCCTTTAACCAAGAATATCATTTTCCGCATATACAGGTTTTTGCGGACAGAAACAGAATAGAAAGAGAAGAAACATTTGAATTACCCGCGGCTGCTCGTGACCGCTTTATGATGGAAATCAATATCGATATGCCGGCAGATGACGCTCTATTAAAAGAACTTATTTTTAATAGCCGATTTCATAATATGGATAGCTTAATTGCTGACATGGAAACAGGAAAAATTGCCTATTATCAATTGAATGAATTAGCTGAGCAGATTCAACAAACTATTCAGCCCAGTGCCATGCTAAAAAATTATGCGCTGGATTTATGGAAAGCGAGTAAATATCCCCAAAAATACGGTATTAAATTAGCCGATGTAGAAATGGATCAACTCATTATGTCGGGAGCCAGTCCCAGAGGCATGAGTTTTTTAATTCGAGCAGCTAAAGTGAATGCCTGGCTGGAAAATAGAGAGACCTTATTACCGGAAGATTTACAGGCTGTCTTTCAAGTCACCATGGCACACCGGATTTTTTTAAACCCTATTTACAGCTATCGACAAGAACAGCTAATGCCAGAATTAATAACAGGCATTCTTGAGGGAATCGCTGCACCGTAACCAATAACAGCCAAGGTAGGATGTGCTGAGTTACGAAGCGCATCACATAAACGGGTCTATAACAAAAATAACAAGGCTATGACAAAACAAGATTTTTTTAAAGCAATCACTCCAGAAAGTGGTTTCAACGATTTACTAGCTGTTTATTTAAATTGGACAGGTGTGGGTTTTGTCTGTGCCATTATTGCTGAACGCCTGGATAATTTTAGTGGTATTTCTTATGCGTCTTACTATACAACCTCCCTTAACTCAGCTATTGGGGTTAAATTCTGGGCATTAATCAGTATTATCGGCTTGTTATTGTTTTGCCTGAGTCTTCCACTTGTTTATCTGGCAGAAAGGGCAAACCAGTTTAAAACAAGTTGCCAACGGTTTCGTTTTTTTAGTTATGGTTTTTTTCTGGTTGCGTTTGATGAGGGAGCCTTAATACTGGGAATACTGATGGCAAATTTAGTGCATACCAATGATCGTGCAGCACTCTTAACGGATAAATCCTTTTTGTTTACGGAAGCCAGTCTATTAAGCATCGTAGCACTTATTATTGCTAACTCACTGCTTTGGCTATTGGGCGAATCACTGTATAACCGGCAGCATAAAAATGTTTCTGGCGTTGTTAATCTGATCGTTACCAGCCCTTTAAAATATAGCGTTCCCGTTTATTTACTGGTTACCATTGGGTTTGTCTTGCTCGTTATTAATCAATCGTAAGATGATAGAAAATAACATTTTTCATTACCGTAAAGCTGCCCCCTATAATGTATTTCCAGGTGCTCACGCAGGTAAAGTGGTAGGCAATGGGCTTCTTTTTAAACATCACCAACCTTTGATTGCCGCACCTGACCCAAGACATATAGACTTAAGAGCCAGTTTACTCAATCCTTTCGCTGAGTATCAGGTTAAATCGTTTCAGCAACAATCTCGTTTGGATGTTTTTTTACTAGCGGACTTATCAGCCTCTATGGGTTTTCACGGTAATTATAATAAAGCACAAGCAGTGATCGATTGCCTGCTGTCGGTGGCTAAATCAGCTCATGCAACGGGGGATCGGTTTGGCTTTGTGGGCTGCGGTCAAGCACTTAACCAGCAATTACTTATTTCACCCGCCAATTTGCAGCAAGGGCGAGTTAATGAAATTGCTAAACGGATTCAGGCAACTACATTTACAGGTCAGGCAAATAGTTTATTACAAGCGGCAGACTATTTGCCTAATAGCTCAGCCTTGGTCTTTCTATTATCTGATTTTTATATGCCTATTAAAATAATTCAACAACAAATGCAACGACTGAATAAACATACGGTTATCCCTTTGGTGTTATGGGATAACAAAGAAAGTCGTGATTTGCCACGTTGGGGGATGACGAAGCTAGCTGACCTGGAGCAGGGCACAACACGGACATTATGGATGCGACCAGCACTAAAAAAGAAAATCCAAGCTGCATTTGCACAGAGAAAACAGCAATTACAGCATTGTTTTAGAAGCTTTGGCTGTGAGCCGTTATTTATGGATCAAGGTTATCGGGCTGAGTCAGTTAACCACTATTTTTTACAACTCGCAGGTTGACTAAGATGCGGTTTAACAGTCTTTTTATTTTTTTTATTGGCTTATTATTGAGTAGCTGTTCTGGCTCAATCAGTCAGCCGATTACACACTTTCAAGTGCAAACACCTCGTCCTTTTGGTTATGTGATGGGCGATGAAATAAAACAGCGAATTATTATAGGCGCTAGAGAGGGTTTGGATTTGCAAGCTAGCAGTATACCCAGTAAAGGGGAGGTTAATCGCTGGCTTAATTTGAATAAGATCAACATTGAGAAAACCAAAACTCAACAAGGTACCCATTATCAAATTGATCTGACTTATCAAATTTTTTATGCACCTTTAGCCGTTAAAATGCTTGAATTACCTGGGTTTACCTTACAGTTCAGGCAATTTGGCAATACCATAGAAAAAAAGGTTCCCAGTTGGCATTTTACTGCCGCGCCCTTGCGAGAGCTGGCTATTCGGAAAGATGACGGTAAAGAATATATGCGCCCAGACACGCCCGCGCCTTTCTTAGATAACACCCGCTCGCTTAATCGCCTGATAGTAAGCTTGCTGATTGCTTTGATATTGGCGGCTTATCTGGCCTGGCTCTATGGCTTATTAACTTTTTTACCAAAATATCAGATATTCAAAAGTCCTTCACGGAAATTAGCTAAATTATCGGCTGATGACTTGACTGCTAGCTTGAATATTATGCATAAAGCGTTAAATCAGCTGAATGGCAAGCCCTTATTCCAGCATCAATTGGCAGATTTTTATCAACGTTTCCCAAATTATCAACCGTTGCACGAAAAACTAACCTGGTTTTTTAATTATTCTAATCAGTACTTTTTTAGTTCTGCCCGTAGCGATAGCAAAAACGAGAGTGATAAAATTAAAGCTTTGTGCCAGCACTGCCTTCAGATAGAACGAGGCAAGCGATGAATCTTGCTGTGGATTATCCTTGGGTATTGTTCGCTTTACTGATGAGTTTTCTTCCCTTATTTAATAATGGTGTCACTCAGAACCCTTATCCCTGTATAGACATAATACCTAAGGATAGACTATCAAGCTGTATTTCAGTATTGATCAAGCTTATTGCTGTTGCCGCTATTACCTTTCTGGTACTGGCTCTAGCAGGCTTGAATCGAGGTGAACAAAGCAGGGAGCGCATTGGTTATGGCGCACATATTGTATTATTGCTGGATAGAAGTAAAAGTATGGATTACACCTATGCAGGCAAAGCACCCGATGGCAGTGAAGAATCCAAAGCCAGTGCCGCTAAACGCTTATTAAGTGACTTTATTAAGCAGCGCAAGCATGACCGAATCGGGGTCGCCGGATATAGTACCTCAGCGTTATTTTTTATGCCATTGACGGAAAACAAGCAAGCGGCACTTGCCGCTGTTTCTGCTACTGATTTGCCGGCACTGGCCTATACCAATATCAGCAAAGGGCTGGCAATGGGTTTATCCTATTTTCAACAACAAAGCTCACAAACGGGCTCACGGATTATTCTCCTGGTTTCTGACGGTGCTGCAGTGATTGACCCAGACAGTGAGGCAAAAATAAGACGCTGGGCTAAACAACTGAATATCCGGCTGTATTGGATTTTTATGCGCAGCGAAAATAGTCCTGGCTTATATGAAAAACCTGAAAATCCGCGCGATGATAATGCAGGGGCAATGCCCGAACGCTATTTGCATTTGTTTTTTACCAGTTTAGGTATTCCCTATAAAGCTTATCAGGCAGAAAACCCTGACGCGGTACAAGACGCTATTAATGATATTAATCAATTAGAAAACATGCCCTTACATTATGTAGAAAAAATACCTAAGCAGGACTTGTCAAGCCTGTGCTATCAGTTAGCGACCCTATTTATTAGCCTATTATGGGTATTTAAACTGGCCGAGGCACGATCATGATAAAAGCTGTTCGTCATTATACTATCTGGGGAGCATTACTGATTGCTTTAGCGATAGCGTTGCAAAGTGCTTTTTCTTGCTTCCAAATAGCCAATAGCAATCAATTAATCACTCAGTTAAACCAAGGTAAAGACATAAGGCCTGAGCAATTGAAAAATAGTACCCCAGCGTTACAGTTGGCGCGGGCAACTTACCTGAAAAAGAAACATCGCTATAAAGAAGCACAAGCGGGTTTGAGTAAAATTATTAATCAGGGTAGCCAAAAAATACAGTCTATTACTCGCTACAACTTGGGTAACACTTATTTATCTGAGGCTATTGAGCTTGCTGAAGCCATGCAAATAAATGAAGCAACGGCACTGGCTGCTTTGGCAAAACAAGCCTATAGGCAGGCTTTGGCACTGGACAGTCGTTATTGGGATGCAAAATATAATTTAGAAGTCGCGATGCGTTTATTGCCAGAAATGGATCGAATCACCATGGAAAAGGATGATCCTATCCCTGAGAAAAAAGCCAAACTCTGGGCGACCGTGCCAGGCTTTCCACGTGGTTTGCCTTAATATTATGTTGTTACAGCATTTATTAAAAAACCTGAAAGATTATCGGTTTTATGGTTTAAGTCTGGCTTTAGTGGCTATGTTGGTATTGTTTATTAAGCCACAAGTCATTAAACGCCAGCCCGTTTATAACTTTACCGTGATTGTTGATATAACACGCAGTATGAATGCTAAGGATTATCAGCTAAAGGGTGAAGCGGTCAGCCGGCTACATTTTGTTAAACAGGCATTACGTGACCTAGTATTAACACTTCCCTGTCAATCTAAGTTGGGGTTAGGGATTTTTACGGAAAGAAAATCCACCTTATTATTTGAGCCTATCGAAGTGTGTTCATCTTATGCAGAAATTGACAGTGTGATTGATACTATTGACTGGCGGATGGCATGGGCTGCTGATAGCCGTATTGGTAAAGGGCTTGCGAATACTATTACTCAATTACAGAACCGTGGTAGCCACATTGTTTTTTTAACCGATGGACAAGAAGCACCTCCTGTGAATCCGCGCTATAAAACCGACTTTAGTGACTTGAAAGGTAAGCTGAAAGGGCTATTAGTCGGGGTAGGGGGCTTGCAAAATGTCCCCATCCCTAAATATAACAAGCAAGGTCAGCAACAAGGGTTTTATCAACAAGGTGATGTTCCGCACCGCTCAACATTTGGCATGGCTCCTACTTCATCTGTCCCAGTAGAAGGGTACAACGCGCGTAATGCGCCTTTTGGCAGTGCTAAAGTCACTGGAGACCAGCATTTAACTCGCTTGTATGAACCCTATTTACAGCAGCTTAGTAAAGATGTTGACTGGGTTTATCATCGCCTGGAAACCAGCGAGCAATTGAGTAAGGCATTGCAAATTCCAATGTTTGCTAAACAACAGCAAGTTTTGTCTGATAGCCGCCCATATTTTGCCATTTTTACCTTAATACTATTGGGTTTAGTTTATTTTCCGCGTTTGAGCCGTGCTGGTGAAAAGAACTTGCTTGAGGAAAACTAAGGTTTGAGTAGGGTTTTTTCATACGCTGTCAGCCCTAGATGGGCTGACAGCGTATGTATTTGAAAATTAGCGTTTCAACTTACCTTGTAAAATCTTATTGACTTCGCCAGGGTTAGCTTTTCCTTGGGAAGCTTTCATGGTCTGCCCCACAAAGAAACCAAAGACTTTATCTTTACCGTTTAAGTATTGCTCCACTTGGGCGGGGTTGTCAGCGATGATTTTGTCAATAATCGCTTCGATAGCGCCGCTATCAGTAATTTGCTTTAGACCTTGGGATTCAATAATTGCATCCGCATCATCTTCGCTATTAAGCATGGCTTCAAACACTTGTTTGGCGATTTTTCCGGAGATCGTATTATCTGCAATACGTTGTAATAGTCCGGCTAAGCGTTCATAAGAGATAGGGGACTGAGCAATATCTAAGCTTTGCTTATTTAGTACACCTAATAAGTCTCCCGTTACCCAATTACTACAGGTTTTTGCGTCACAGCCAGAGGATTTAACTAAGGCTTCAAAATAATGTGCTAACTGTTTGGTACTCGATAAAATGCCTGCTGTTTCTGCATCTAATTGATATTCGGCAATAAAGCGCTGCCTTTTTATTTGAGGTAATTCAGGTAAATCGGCCCTAACTTGTGTGCGTAATTCATCACTGATAATAACGGGTAATAAATCAGGGTCAGGAAAGTAGCGGTAATCATTCGCTTCTTCCTTGCTACGCATAGAGCGAGTTTCATTTTTATCAGCATCATACAGGCGGGTTTCCTGAGTGATTTTGCCTCCGTTTTCAATAATTTCAATTTGCCGTTCGACTTCGATATTGATTGCTTTTTCGACGAACTTGAATGAATTAATGTTTTTTAATTCGGTGCGCGTGCCATATTCTTCTTGGCCTTTTGGGCGTATCGATACGTTAGCATCGCAACGGAATGAGCCTTCTTGCATATTGCCGTCGCTAATTTCTAAATATTGCACGAGTTCGTGAATTTTACGCATATAGGCAATCGCTTCTTTTGCCGAGCGCATATCTGGCTCAGAAACGATTTCTAGCAAAGGTGTGCCAGCACGGTTTAAATCAATTCCGGTTAAGCCATGAAAATCTTCATGTAAAGATTTACCTGCATCTTCTTCTAAATGGGCGCGGGTAACGCCGATGCGTTTAGTAATGCCATCCACTTCAATATCCATATGACCTATACCGACAATAGGGTGGTCCATTTGACTGATTTGATAGCCTTTAGGTGAATCTGGATAGAAATAATTTTTCCTAGCAAAGACTGAGACATCAGCGACTTCAGCATCAATAGCAAACCCAAATTTAACGGCCATGCGCACGACCTCTTCATTAAGCACTGGCAAGACGCCTGGTAAACCTAAATCAACTGCACAGGCTTGGGTGTTAGGTTCTGCGCCATAAGCGGTTGCGGCACCAGAAAAGATTTTTGATTTTGTTGCGAGTTGGGTGTGAATTTCTAACCCAATAACAGTTTCCCATTGCATAGTGATCTCCTTACTCGAAACCTTTCGGTGTTTGTTGATGCCAGTCAGTAACTTGTTGATATTGGTGTGCGACATTAAGCAGTTTTGCTTCGTCAAAGTAGTTACCAATAATCTGTAAGCCTACGGGTTTATTATCGATAAAACCAGCGGGAACTGACATGGCAGGTAGGCCAGCTAGATTAATCGCTATCGTGTAAATATCAGCTAAGTACATGTCGATAGGGTCATCAGTTTTTTCGCCTATGCCAAAAGCAGGGGTAGGGGATACGGGTCCCATAATGACATCGACTTGTTCTAAAGCTTGTTTGAAATCATCACTGATTAAACGGCGGATTTTTTGCGCTTTAATATAGTAAGCATCGTAATAACCTTCAGATAGGGCATAAGTACCAACTAAAATACGGCGTTTGACTTCCGTGCCAAAAGCTTCACCACGTGAACGAATATACAAATCATTTAAATCAGCAGGGTTTTCACAGCGATAACCATAACGCACACCATCAAGGCGTGAAAGGTTAGCCGAGCATTCCGCAGGGGCAATGACATAATAAGAAGGAATCGCGAGTTTTAAATTAGGCATAGACACTTCGACAATTTCTGCGCCCATTTTTCTGTATTCATTGATTGCCGTGTCAATGCTCGCTGCCATCTCGCTGTTTAAGGCTTCATCAAAAAATTCTTTAGGAAGACCAATTTTTAAGCCAGTTAGAGAGTTATTCAAGTCGGCACTGTAATCTGGCACGGCACAATCCACGCTAGTGGAATCTTTAGAGTCAAATCCGGCCATGACTTGGAGCATAAGCGCTGTATCTTCCGCTGTTTGCGCCATAGGGCCACCTTGATCTAAGCTGGAGGCATAAGCAATCATGCCGTAGCGTGAGACTCGGCCATAAGTGGGTTTTAAGCCAGTAATGCCGCACAGCGCTGCAGGTTGGCGAATAGAGCCACCTGTATCGGTACCGGTGGCGCCGGGGATTAAACGCGCAGCAACGGCTGCTGCTGAGCCACCCGATGAACCACCGGGTACACAGTGGGTTGCCCAAGGGTTTTTGACTGCACCATAAAAGCTGGTTTCATTGGAGGAGCCCATAGCAAACTCATCCATATTGAGTTTACCTAGGGAAACAGCACCAGCGACATTGAATTTTTCTACTACAGTCGCATTATAAGGCGAGGTAAAGTTATCCAGCATTTTTGAACCGCAGCTAGTTTTTATACCGAGGGTGCAAAAAATATCTTTATGTGCCATAGGTACGCCGGTTAAGAAGGGCGCATCACCGGCAGCGAGCATCGCGTCGGCTTGCTTAGCGGCAGCGATAGCTTGATGTTCAGTTACCGTGATAAAACTGTTCAGGCCTTGGTGTTGTTTAATACGTGCAAGATAGGATTCAGTGAGTTCTTGACTAGAATAATCGCCTGCGCGTAAGCCTTGAGCGATTTGGGCAAGGGTTTTAGTATGCATATGTTTTACCTTATTCTATGACTTTGGGCACAAGATATAAGCCTGCTTCAACTTGCGGAGCAATGGCCTGGAAGGCTTCCCGGTTATTAGTTTCAATAACTTGGTCAGGGCGTAAACGTTGTGCCTGATCAAGGGGGTGTGCCATAGGTGTGACATCATCAGTATTAACTGCGCTCATTTGAGCAACCAGGTCTAACATGCCGGAGAGATCTTGGGCATAAGATTCGGTGTCCTGAGCATCAATGCCCAAGCGCGCTAAATACGCAATTTTATTAACATCATCTACTGTTAACGACATTTTAACTCCATTACTCGGTGGGGTTCTTAGGTAGTTTAAGCGCCTTATATAGGCTTTGTTTTAAGCTTCTATAAAGACGAATAGCGCAATATGATACTTTATATCTTGCCCAAATACCTTATTGATTGATAAAGTAGTGGAATTTTCTACGTGTTCAGGAACAAGAATTAATGTTTAATAAACTTCGTGGCCTATTTTCAAATGATTTGTCAATTGACTTAGGGACAGCTAATACACTTATTTATATGCCGGGGCAAGGAATAGTCTTAAACGAACCTTCAGTAGTCGCTATCAAAGAAGATCGGATTCGTGGATCTAAAATGATTGCTGCGGTAGGCACAGAAGCTAAGCTAATGCTGGGTCGCACACCGGGGAATATAACCGCTATTCGTCCTTTGAAAGATGGCGTGATTGCTGATTTTGCAGTAACAGAACGTATGTTGCGTGAATTTATCAAAAAAGTGCATGAGAATAAATTTTTCCGGCCTAGTCCGCGTATTTTAATTTGTGTGCCTTGTGGTTCTACTCAAGTTGAGCGGCGAGCTATTCGTGAGTCGGCGGCAATGGCGGGTGCGCGTGAAGTTTATTTGATTGAAGAACCTATGTCAGCAGCAATCGGTGCGGGTATGCCGGTTGATGAAGCGCATGGTTCTATGGTTTTAGATATAGGGGGAGGGACTTCTGAAGTTGCCGTTATTTCTTTAAATGGGATTGTGTATTCAGCTTCCGTACGCATTGGTGGTGACCGCTTTGATGAGGCGATTATTAATTATGTACGTAGAAATTATGGCACTTTAATTGGTGATGCAACGGCTGAGCGTATTAAAAAAGAAATAGGAACCGCCTATCCGGGCAGTGAGATTATGGAAATTGAGGTGAAAGGGCGTAATTTAGCAGAAGGTGTGCCGCGCGGTTTTACTTTAAATAGCAATGAAATTTTAGAAGCCTTACAAGAGCCATTATCTGGTATCGTAGGAGCAGTTAAAGTTGCTTTAGAGCAAACCCCGCCTGAACTTGGTGCGGATGTAGCAACAAGAGGTATTGTTTTAACGGGTGGTGGTGCTTTACTAAAAGATATAGACCGTCTTATTTCTGAAGAAACCGGCTTGCCTTGTTATATTGCTGATGACCCATTAACTTGTGTTGCACGTGGTGGTGGCATGGTATTGGAAATGTTGGATGAAAAAGGTTTGTCTGCTTTTTCTTTAGAATAGTCATGACCCCGCGTATTATTCAATGCCTTTTTAAAAGTTAAAATATAAATTTAATGCTTTATGAAAGTGTAAGATTAATGCGTTAGTCATTGATATTTGGTAGTTTACTGCCATTCAGTTAAGTAAGTTGATGTAGGATATGCAGAGCGACAAAGCGCATTGCTTTGAGTTGATACACTTGCTCCTTATCTCCTTAACTGAGTGGTGGTGAGTTAGTCGTTATTAGTTTGTTTTTAATGCTTCAGTTTTGCTAGGGTAAACACTATAAAACTTTTATTTGCCACTGGTCCCTCAATTAATACACGTTTTTTAATTGTGGTCTTATTGTCTGTTTTTTTTCTGGTCACTGAGCAGTATAGTGATAAATTAAAGCCTTTACGTCATATTCTTTCGGTCTTTGTTTATCCTATTCAATATATGGTTGATGCGCCCACACGATTATTAAATAACGTAATTAATTCTGTTGAGAGTTACGAACAGCTATTAAGTGAAAATAAAGTATTAAAGCAGCAGCAACTGATTAATAGTGCAAGATTATTGAAATTTTCGGCCTTAGAAAAAGAAAATATTCGTTTACGTTCCTTATTAGATAGCTCTTTTAAATTAGGCGAGCAGGTTTTGATTGCTGAATTACTATCGGTTAATCTTGCTCCTTATGAGCATGTGGTTGTGGTTAATAAAGGCAGTCGATTTGGCGTTCACGTGGGGCAGCCGGTGTTAGATGCAAATGGTATTGTTGGGCAAGTTCTCAAAGCTCTGCCTTTAAGTTCGGAGATTATTTTAATTACTGATCCAAACCATGCGATTCCTGTACAGGTTAATCGTAATGGTTTACATACTATTGCTATTGGTAGTGGTCAGTTAAATAAATTGAATTTACCTTTTTTACCTAATAATGCAGATATAGTTCCTGGTGATTTATTAATTACTTCTGGTTTAGGCGGTATTTTTCCCCAAGGTTATCCTGTTGCTGTTGTTGAGTCTTTTGTTGAGCAGCCTGATAAACCTTTTGCAGTTATACAAGCGACACCAACGGCGGCACTGAATACGAGTCGTGAACTACTGATTGTTTGGAGTAATAGTCAGGTTATTCCTTTAAATAATCAGCCTAGTGAGCAAGAGTATGACCAAGATTAAATTACCGCTATTGGTCGCTTATTGGCTCACTGTTGTTGTTGCTATGGCATTGAATATCATTCCATGGGGGGGAGCTTTTTTGATGGTGACACCTGATTGGGTGCTGTTAATTTTGATTTATTGGGCACTTGTCGCACCAGAGACTGCGAGTGTTGGTAAGGCATGGGTCGTTGGCTTATTAGTCGATGTGCTGACTGGACAAGTGCTGGGGCAGTATGCATTAGCTTATGCTGTGAGTATTTTCCTTAGTGTAAAGCAGCATAAGCGTATAAGGCACTACCTTATCATTCAACAAAGCTTGGTTGTTTTTATGCTCTTATTGCTTGCCCGAATATTGGTTTTTTGGATTGAAAATATTAATCATCAACCGGTGTCTATGAATTTTTGGTTGCCAGTTTTAACAGGGGCTATCGTTTGGCCTGTTGTCAGTCTATTATTGCGTAACATACGCATTGTCTAAGAAATTTAGTGCTTAGCACGGTTAAAGTGTACAGAGCTGTCCTATTCTTACATCAATAACAATGAATAATACCCTAGCCGGGCTTCTCAGGCACGCTAGAAAATCAGTTGTATAGCGCGCTATATGCCTCTTTCGGGTATTATTAACCCCCCTTGCTCCTAAGGTATTTAACTATTATGCGTCGTTATCAGGTTATTAAAGATCGATTTTTAGAAAATCGCATTTTCTTAAGTCGTACAGTCATTCTCTTTGCCTTTATGTTGCTGTTAGTTGCAGGTTTAGTAAGTCGTCTAGTTTATTTACAAGTACTTGGCCATAAGCGTTACCATAATATGGCAACGAATAACCGGATTAAAGTGTCTTCGATACCGCCTACGCGAGGGATTATTTATGATAAGCATGGGCGTATTCTTGCGGAAAACTTAGCTTCTTATAGCTTAGAACTTATTCCAGATCAAGTCACTGATATGGAAGAGACTTTGCAGCGATTGCAGTTGGCTTTGAGTATTCCGCCGGAAAAAATTGCGGCCTTTAACAAGCAGAGGAAGCACTATAAGCACTTTGATAGTATTCCTTTGCTGTTGCAGCTTGATAAGACCGAAGTGGCTAAATTTGCAGTTTTGCGGCATACCTTTCCAGGGGTTGATATTCATGCTCGCTTACTGCGCCATTACCCTTATGCTGAATTAACAGCGCACCTTGTGGGTTATGTTGGGCGTATTAACGAAAGAGAGCTAAAAACATTACCTGAGGCAGAATATCGTGCTATGCATACTATTGGTAAAACAGGTATAGAACGTGCCTATGAAGATGTTTTGCGCGGGCATGCTGGTTATGCTGAGTTAGAAACAAATGCTCAAGGTAAGCCTATTAGTGAGCTAGGCAGAATTGATTCTATACCCGGTGCAGATATTTATTTAACGATAGACATGGACTTACAACGCACGGCTTATGATGCGTTAGCTGACTATAATGGTGCTGTTGTGGCGCTTGATTTGGATACCGGAGGTGTTTTAGTTCAGGTAAGTAAGGCGAGTTTTGATCCCAATTTATTTGTCACGGGTATTAGTTATAAAGATTATGATAGGCTGAATAATTCTAAGAATAAACCACTCTTTGATCGTGTCTTACGAGGGCAATATCCACCCGGTTCAACATTAAAACCATTTATTGGTTTGGCAGGCTTGGAGTATGGTGTTGCAAGTATGCAGCAAACTTTATTTTGTCCTGGGTATTACCGATTACCGAACAAAGACCATAAATATCGCGATTGGAAAAAATGGGGACATGGTAAAGTCAATTTAGATGATGCTATTACGCAATCCTGTGATGTGTACTTTTATGATTTGTCGCTTGCTTTAGGGATCGATAAAATATCTACTTTTTTGCATAAATTTGGTTTCGGGCAAAAAACGGGTATTGATTTGAAAGGTGAAAAATCAGGCTTATTGCCTTCAAGGGAGTGGAAACGTATTCATCGAGAGCAGGTATGGTATCCAGGTGAGACATTAATTACTGGGATTGGGCAAGGATTTACGCAAGTGACTCCTTTACAATTAGCACGTACAACAGGAACTTTAGCTAAGCAAGGGAATATTATTACACCTTACTTAGCCGAACGAATTATCTATGAAAATCGTGCAGCTGAGGTGGAGCATCCTATACAAAAGCAGATTGAATTAAAGTTCGGAAATGTTCAGGATATTATTAATGCTATGGTGCATGTAGTGCACTCGCCTAGAGGGACAGCAAAGCGAATAGCAAAAGGCATTGATTATCAGATTGCAGGTAAAACAGGAACAGCACAAGTTTACACCGTTAAGCAAGATGAGGAATATGATGAGGCAGAGATTAAATTCAATATGCGTGATCATGCTTTATTTATTGCTTTTGCCCCCGCAGATAACCCTAAAATTGCTGTAGCGGTGATAGCTGAGCACGGTAGTCATGGTAGCTCTATTGCTGCACCTATTGCAGCCAAGGTAATCAAAGAGTATTTAGGTATGGAAAATACACAATGAAAGTGGAATTAAGAGCTGAACAGTTTAAAGAGCATTCTTTAATTGGCGGATTGTTACGTCAGCTGCATGTAGATATTCCTCTATTAATTGGTTTATTTTTGTTGTTGCTTATGAGTTTTATGATGTTGTATAGCACAGGCAATAAAGAAACTGCTTTGCTGATACGCCAAGCTGCGCGTATGGGGATTGCTGGGATTCTGATGATTGTTTTAGCGCATGTTAATCCACGCCAATTTCAACGTTATTCAATACCATTGTATAGCTTAGGTGTGGTTTTATTGCTCGCTGTTTTACTAGTCGGTGATGTGGGTAAAGGGGCGCAGCGTTGGTTGGACTTGGGTTTATTTCGTTTCCAGCCCTCAGAAATGATTAAGATTACCACGCCAATGATGGTCGCGTGGTATTTAGCGGGGCATGATATACCGCCAAAATGGCGGCATATAGGCGTAGCTACGCTTTTTATTTTAATTCCTACGCTATTAATTGTACGTCAGCCGGATTTAGGGACATCTCTATTAGTGGCGAGTTCAGGTGCTTCTGTTTTGTATTTTGCCGGCCTTTCTTGGCGGTTTTTACTGGTGACCATGTTAGGATTAAGTGCGTTAGCGCCTCTTTATTGGCAGTTTTTTATGCGTGAGTACCAGAAAGATCGTGTATTGACCTTTTTGAATCCTGAAGCTGACCCTATGGGAAAGGGCTATCATATTATTCAATCTAAAATTGCTATAGGCTCGGGTGGTCCCTATGGGAAGGGATGGCAGGGTAATACTCAGTCCCAATTAGATTTTTTACCCGAAAGTTCAACCGATTTTATTTTTGCTGTTTTTGCGGAAGAATTTGGTTTGGTCGGTTGCTTAGGGCTACTTGCTATCTATTTATTTATTATTGCCCGCGGTTTGTATATTGCTGTGCAAGCGCAGGATACTTATAGCCGTTTGCTTGCAGGTAGTTTAGTCTGTACGTTTTTTGTGTATGTGTTTGTCAATATTGGGATGGTTATCGGAATTTTGCCGGTGGTCGGAGTGCCTTTACCTTTGATTAGCTATGGTGGGACGTCAATGGTTACCTTGCTGGCAGGTTTTGGTATTTTGATGTCCATTCACACACATAAGAAGGTGTTGCCAAATTAACGCTTTAATAGATAGGACTATTATTTTAATAAAGTTTTCCTGTAATATCTAAGTGAGTTAGGTACAGGCGCATATCAAATTCTAATTGGTGATAATCGGATTCCATATGCTGACATAATTGATAGAAAGCTTTATTGTGCTGCTTTTCTTTTATATGGGCTAACTCATGGACGGTGATCATTTTTAAAAATTCTATAGGTACTTTTTTAAAGACCGAGCCTATACGAATTTCATTTTTTGTTTTTAATTTACCGCCTTGAACTCTAGCAACAAAGGAATGCGAGCCTAATGCTTGATGTAATACATCGAGTTTATCATCGTAAATCACTTTACTTAGTGGCTCAGATTTGCGAATAAATTGATTAAAAATTAAACCACGTCCTTAGGACGTGGAGTTGGTCGAAAGGCTCCGCCTGGAGAGACAAATAAAATCTACTCATGCATTCTAGTCATGTTGTCGCCACAACAAAAACTAGGAGAAAAA
>JALSLH010000063.1 GCA_026988435.1 Methylophaga sp. | reverse complement strand
ATAGGTATTGAGCTAGTTGAGTCAATCGTTAAACCATTGCAAGAATTGGAGTCACAACAGTTTTCATCTTTAAGCGAGGAGGAGAAAGAAGTGTTAGTGTCGTTATTGAATAAAGCTTTAAAAGCATAAATAGTTTTAGTGTATTACCAGTAATACTGGCGGATGCCAGTATTCATCACAGAGGAATGTTACTAAACTAATTAATAGGTAGATTCTGATGTTCGCCAGAATGGCGAGCACCTTACGTAATGCTTCATGACTTCATTTTTATGCTTCTGGATATTATTAATAATATTAGGAATGAGAAGCTTTGCTTAATGCTAGAGCTTATCAATAAAAAGATGTTGCATTTATGCAACACTTCCAATATTATTTGCTTAGTTTCGTAGCCGAAGTGTTGCAAAACCACCCAAAAGGGCTATAATCCCCCTCAAAAAATTTGGAAAACTTTTTATAAATTTATAGACAAAAAGTCTATTAAACGGAGTCAAAAAATGAAAAAATTACTCGCAATCGCAGTAGCAGTAGCGTTTACTGCACCAGCAATGGCTGATACTACCGTATATGGTAAGGTTCATATGTCTGTTGGTAAAACAGAGAGCCAAAGCGGTCTATTTGTAGAATCGCACAGCTCACGTATTGGTTTAAAAGGGTCAAATGCATTAGATAATGGTCTAACAGCTACTCATCAGCTTGAAATTGGTTACAACTTTACAGATGAAGAGGGTTCTTTAACTGCGCGTAACAGTTGGGTTGGTTTAAAAGGTGGATTTGGTGAAGTTCGTGTTGGTCGTCAAACAACCCCTTACTCTGCAATTGATGATGCTGCAGCATACCCACAGCGTAATGATCACGCTTTGCACACATTCCAGCGTGTACCTAATGCTCTAGCATACATTGGTAAGTTTGGTCCTATAGGTGTTGCTGCTGCCTATGTTGCTGCTGGCGAAGTTGAAGGTGGAACTGGTAGTGATTCAGTTACAAACATAACAGCAAACTACAAAGCTGGCCCTATTTATGCTGGTGTTGGTTTCCAAGGCATGCCTTCAGGTGCTGGTGATGATGGTACTAAGATTGCTCTAGCTTACAATAGCGGTAATTATGGTGTTGGTTTTGTTTCAGAGAAGCTTCCAGGTTCTGGTGATAAGGTAAATACGCTTTCAGGCAAGTACAGCATGGGTAAAGTAAGCCTTGTTGCTCAGTACGGTAAGAATAAAGATGCAGATATTGAGCAGAAGAATATCGAGATTGGATACAAGCTTGGTAAGGGCACAATGGCATATTACGAGTGGGAAGATCTTGCAAATGAGTCTTCTAATCGTGTAGGTTTAGTTCACAAGTTTTAAGCTATTATTTAGCTAAGAAAATTGTTAAAAAAAATGGGCTATCTTCTGATAGCCCGTTTTTTTTGTCTGTGGTTTTTTATAGGGGGATAAAAAGGATGTTTATTCTTCAAACTGACAAGGAATTCAATTAATGATAGTGCGATATAGTTCCATGTGGTTGGAAATATAAATGCCCTCCAAAAGATTACGAATAGGTTAAATTCTACTTTTTTTGTATTAAAGCTATTGGTATTGTTTTTAACTATCTTATCTTTTATTACCGCTTGTTCAAATTCATCTAAAAGTACAACAATCAAACTTTCTCCTAAAGACCAATATCTAGTCAATAACCCCTCTAA
>JALSLH010000062.1 GCA_026988435.1 Methylophaga sp. | reverse complement strand
TTACCTAACGCTGCCATGTCACCCGATTGTTGGGCGGATGCAACCGATGTACGCGCTTTCATTACTTTATCGAGTGTTTCCTGCTCATATTCCATATATTGCTTGCAGGTTTCGACTAGTTTTGGCAGTTCATCGTGACGTTGTTTGAGCAATACATCAATATTTGCCCACGCTTTGCTTACCGCATGTTTAAGAGAGACCAGTCCGTTATATACAGAGACCAGATAAAATACAGCAACGGCGATAATTCCCCAAAATATAAACTTCGTTACATCTATGTTCTCCACAATTTTCTCCCAGTTTTAATTAGAACTATTATTCCACACTAATTGGCCAATTCTTTTAAATTGAGCGACCGACATGGCGCCTCGTTTTTTATTGGCTGAACCTGACTCAGTTGCTGTTGCTTCTTTAATATCTTCAGATGTCGCTTCATACATTTCAACAGGCATATAATCATCATCAAATAATACCAGCACAACATTATCCCATCTGCCATCGGTCTTAATTTGACCTATTCGAGGGCTAGATTTGCTATCTTCAAAAATAACACGGCCTTTGATTAATATTCGTAATCCGTCCCTATCGCCCGTGCCAATGGCATCGTGGCCCAAGCTAAGATCGTCTATTAAATTAAGTTCTAATGTCTTTGCAACATCAAATCGAGCGATCTCGCCCGTTACAGCAAGCGTTGACCCCGTTGCTTGACGATATTTAGCCGCAAGCTGACGCGTTTCATGCATTAATTTGTCAATGGAGTAAAGATCCATAGCAGTCTCAATAATAGTTATTGTTCGTCATTATACAATGCAAAAAAAACGGCCTAGCTAAATCATCATAGATAGACCGTTTTAATCTTAATTACTAGAAATAATCTTACTTTTTAGCATCTAATGCTCTTTGATAGTATTTATGTACCAATTTTTCTTGGTTTTCTAATAAGAAATCAATACTTGGCTCATTGTTCATTGCTTTTTCAATTGCTTTGCGTGTTGCTTCACGGTGAATATTGAACAAGGCTTCGTGATCTAAGTCTTCAACTTTTTCAACACCAGGGCTTAACCATACAGAACAGATAATACCTAAGTCATTTGCTTTTTCTTTAGGAATTGTACCGTTACGAACAGCATCTAATACGCCGTTTGAAATTGCACCTTGAACCGTGCCCATTAAGATATTTGTGTAAGCAGTATCTTTAACCGTTACTTTACTAACCATAATAGTTGCTGGTTTAACCATCATATCGGTGTTCATTAATGATAAAACACGCGTATGACCTTTAACTTGGTCACCTAGTAAATTAGCAAATGCAGTACCAAAAGGACCGTCTAACTCGCCGATAATAACTTCAGGTTCTGCTGCTGTGAATGCTGGGCCGCCTGCTAATAAACATTCGCCAACACGCATTGTCATTTTTTCGCTCATGGGATAACTCCGTTGTAAATTGATATTGATATATGGATTGTTTGATTGGCTTAACATATTAAGCACAATCATCTTTTCCTAAGAAACCCGCTAATTATCCTTGTCTGATTTAGATATCGCAACTATCTAATGCTTTATAGGTCTATCAAACAACGTTAAAATTAGCCTAATCTTTTTAAATGAGTCTTGAAATGTCAGAAGTTAAAACCCCTTATGAGCGTATTGGCGGCGAGCAAGCTGTTCGCCAGTTATGCCAAACTTTTTACCAAATAATGTGTGATACGCCACAAACAGAGTTAATTCGCGCAATGCATCCACAAGATATTGCCATTAGTGAAGAAAAACTCTATTTATTTTTAACTGGTTGGTTGGGTGGCCCTCCACTTTATACTGACAAATATGGGCATCCACGATTAAAAGCACGTCACTTACCCTTTTCTATCGGTATTGAAGAACGAGACCAATGGTTATATTGTATGGCTCAAGCATTGAAAACAATGGAGCTTGATGAAATATTTTCCGAACAATTAATGAGCTCATTTGTTCAAACAGCTGACTTCATGAGGAATAAAACCGAATAGAAAAGGATTGATATGAATATTGGCGCGTTAATTATTGGTGATGAACTGCTTTCAGGGAAAAGACAAGACCTTCATTTCAATTATTTACAATCACTATTAGCAAAACGAGGGTTAGAGCTTAGCTGGACTATTATTGTGGGGGATGACCCTGAACAGTTACAACGTTTCTTAGCATTTAGTTTAACCAGTGATGATTTAGTGTTTAGCTTTGGAGGTATTGGGGCAACACCCGATGACCGGACGCGCCAGACAGTTGCTAAGGTGGCTGAAGTACCTTTGGCACCTCATCCCGAAGCCGTGTCTCTGATTGAGCAACAATTTGGTGACAAGGCTTACCCTAATCGCATTCTTATGGCGAATTTGCCTGAAGGTAGCCGCATTATTCCTAACCCCATCAATAATGTGCCGGGGTTTTCATTCAAAAACCATCATTTTATGCCCGGCTTCCCTGAAATGTCATGGCCTATGTCAGAATGGATCTTAGATAATCTCTATCCAGACCTTAGAAATGAATCACCAGAACACGAAGAAATTATTTATATTCTCAATGGCCATGAATCAGAACTATTAGACGCCATGGCAAGAATCGTGGCAGATTATCCAGAACTACGCCTATCGAGTTTACCGCATCATGGTAAACAATCGCATATTGAACTCAGTTTACGCGGCAATAAACAACTAATAACAAAAGCCATGAGCTTTATGAAAGAAGCGGTTGAAACTGCTGGCTTTTATTGGGTAGATCAACTTGATGAAAGCAAGTAAAAAGCCGTTGTTAAGCTTATTAAACTAGTGATGGTTGTTAAGGTAACCGCCGCCGCATAAAGCTCACTATCTAATTGGTAACGCTCGCAAATAACAATACCAAAAATCATTGTTGGCATAGCGGCAATTAGAGTGACAGGAACAATAAGTTGATCGGCCAAATTAATCGCATGACTCAGTCCAAACACACTGAGCGGCACGATGATTAAAGTAATAGCAGCCACAATTGATAATAATGGTAAAAAGCGTAAACGTAGACTATCCCATCGAATGCTCATGCCCAGCACTATCATCATTAAAGGTACAACGGCTGAGGATAAAATAGATAAGTTAGCATTTAAAAATTCAGGCTGCTCTACCCCACTCAAATTGAGAGTTACACCTAGCGCTACAGCCCATAAAGGCGGTATCTTCACCAACTCACGAAGAGGATGAACCTCAGTTTCATTATCACCGTAATGATGAGCTAGCAACATGCCGAATGATAATAATATTGGTGTGCAAGCGAATAAATCATATTGCAACACTATGGCTAAGCTATGCTCACCGATGACTTGATTTAAAACAGGCAGACCAAGATACGTGGCGTTAGGAAATGCCGCAGCTAGTAATAATGTACCGGTTTGTTTTTTACTGACCTTAAAAAAGCGCAAAGCTAACCACATCAATAGCATGCCTATGCTCACGCCACACATTGCCAAAAATGATATATGCAATGATGAACTGTTTAATGGCGTTGTCCATATTACATTTAAAACCAGCGCGGGTAGTAAGATGTAAAAAACCAAATCTGTAATGGCGCGACGATGCGACAATATGGAAATATGCTGTGGTGCAACATGTTTCCACACCACACCACAAGCGATTAATAGCGCCATTTGTAACAGTGCTGCTAACATTTATTGTAACTACTCAGCGTATTCATTTTCTACTCCATAGCTGCGTTATTTCCGTGCAAAAATGCCTTGTTATTAAGCAAAATCTAAACACGCTGAGCAGCTACTAGCCTTTAGCTAAAATTTCTTTCAATGCTGATACACATAACAGAACATTTTCACGCCGTGCCGAATAGCCCATAAGACCGATTCGCCATACTTTTCCTGCTAAATCACCTAAACCAGCACCAATTTCTAGATTGTAGTCATTGAGTAATGTTGAGCGAATTGCTGCTTCATCAACGCCATCGGGAATAAAAACCGTGTTTAATTGTGGCAAACGATCAGCCTCATTCACTAAAAATCCAATACCCAATGATTCTAAGCCTGCTTTTAAGGTTTGATGATTTTTCTCATGACGTGCCCAAGAATTTTCAAGTCCCTCTTCCATCAGCATCACTAATGATTCATGTAAGCCGTAAAGTGTATTAACTGGTGCCGTGTGATGATAAGCACGTTTAGCGCCTTTACCCCAATAGCCCATTACAAGGTTAAGATCGAGAAACCAGCTAGATACAGGAGTTTTACGGTTTGTTAGCTTATGAATCGCACGTTCATTAAAACTAATAGGTGAAATGCCGGGAGGCGCTGAAAGACATTTTTGCGTGCCGGAATAAATAGCATCAATCCCCCAGTCGTCTACTCTAAGCTCTGAACCTGTTAATGATGTCACCGCATCCACAATAGTCAGGCAATCATGTTGCTGAGCCAATGCACATAATGCTTTAGCATCAGATGCCACGCCGGTCGATGTTTCAGCATGAACAAAAGCGACAATTTTGGCATCAGGATTATCGTTAAGCGCTTGCTCTACTTTATTAAAAGAAACAGCTTCGCCCCACTTGTCTTCAACAATGACTGCTACGCCACCTAAGCGTGTAACATTTTCTTTCATGCGATTGCCAAACACACCATTAATACAAACAATCACTTTATCGCCCGGCTCAACCAAGTTAGCAAAACAGGTTTCCATGCCCGCGCTGCCCGGCGCCGAAACAGGCATTGTTAGTTCATTTTCTGTTTGATAGGCGTATTTCAGCGCTTCTTTAGTTTCATCCATCATGCCGATAAAAGCAGGGTCAAGGTGACCTATTGTCGGTCGAGCCATCGCTTGTAGCACGCGAGGATGAACATCAGAAGGGCCAGGGCCCATTAAAGTGCGAACAGGAGGATTAAATGATTGCATAAAAAGTGGTTTCATAAGGCCAAAAATGTAATTATAGTAATACCTATGTTGATTACTCAAGAATTATTACGTGCATTGCCAAAAGGATCGGTCTTAATCGGCGATGAAATGACGCGCCCATTTGAATGTGACGCGCTTAGTGTTTACAGGCAAAAACCGTTAGCGGTAGTGTTACCTGACACAATCGCGCAGATTAAACAGATCATTGCAATTTGCAAAAAACATAATACCCCAATCGTTACCCGTGGTGCTGGCACGGGGCTTGCCGGTGGCGCACTCCCCCTAAAAAATAGCGTTGTACTGGGCCTATCTAGACTAACCAAAGTAAAATCAATTAACCCCGAAGAGCGATATGCCGTGGTTGAACCGGGTGTTAGAAACATTGTGATCAGTGAAGTAGCTGACCAATATGATTTGTATTATGCTCCCGATCCATCCTCACAAATAGCCTGCACTATTGGCGGCAATGTTGCTGAAAACTCTGGCGGTGTACACTGTTTAAAATATGGACTAACGGTACACAATATTATTGCCATTAAGATGCTGACTATCGATGGCGAAGAAATCACATTAACTCGTCATGATGCTGGTTTAGGCTTACTAGCATTAATGAATGGTTCAGAAGGTCTACTAGGTATTATCACCGAAATAACCGTTAAACTGCTCCCTAAACCAGCTAGTGCACGCGTTATTCTCGCCGCTTTTGATAATGTCACAGATTGCGCTAATGCTATCACCAAAATTATTACCGCAGGCGTTATTCCGGCAGGGCTAGAAATGATGGATAAATTTGCCATTGAAGCTGCAGAAGACTTTGCCCATGCTGGCTACCCAAAAGATGCACAGGCACTTATATTATGTGAACTTGATGGCGACGATGAACAAGTGAAACAGCAGCTAGATACCGTCTTACCACTGTTAGCTAATGCATCTACTGTACGCGTTTCTCAAAGTGAACAAGAACGCCTCACTTTCTGGAAAGGCCGCAAGTCAGCCTTCCCTGCTGTAGGCCGCTTATCGCCAGATTATTACTGCATGGATGGCACTATACCCCGTCGTTATCTCGCCGAAGTATTAGAAAAAATCACCACACTTTCAGAGCACTATGGTTTACGCGTAGCAAATGTATTTCATGCCGGCGATGGCAACCTTCACCCACTTATTTTATATGATGCCAATAAAGAAGGAGAATTAGCAAAAACCGAAGCATTTGGCACAGAAATATTGAAGTTGTGTGTCGATGTAGGTGGCAGTATCACCGGCGAACACGGCGTAGGCATTGAAAAACTAGATGCCATGTGCCACCAATTTCACCCCGATGAGCTTGAGATCCTCCATCAAATAAAAGCATTGTTTGATCCCTATGAACTACTCAACCCAGGCAAAGCGGTACCAACATTACATCGCTGTGCTGAATTAGGTGCAATGCACGTTCATAATGGTGAATTACCTCACCCACATTTGGAGCGATTTTAGCTTATGGAGATTGAAGAAATACAGCAACGCCTTAAGCAAGCCGAAAAACTGCATATCACCGAAAGCCATCAAGTTAATGAGACACAGTTAGCCATGTCTAACTATAGTGGTGTTATTGAATATCACGCAGAAGAATTAGTGCTCACAGTCAAAGCCGGCACACCGATTGCTGACATTGAACAGCTACTCGCGCAACAAGGTCAAGCACTGACTTTTGATGTAAAAAATAATGACTTCACGACAATAGGCGCCGCCTATGCAATTGGAAGCCCCGAACTTCGTGATGCAGTGTTAGGTGTTAAAATTATTGATGGTCAAGGACGCATCCTGAACTTTGGCGGCCAAGTGATGAAAAATGTTGCGGGCTATGATGTGGCCAGATTATTAGTCGGATCACGCGGCAAGCTTGCTGTTATTTGTGAAATTAGCTTTAAAGTATTACCGGTAGATTATTGCCAAAAACACGACATTGACACTATAAGCAATATACCAAATGATTCAGCCGCGGTGGTGAAAATTGAACAAGGCTTAAAAGCTATTTTTGACCCTAAAGGGATATTTGTTTAATGCAGACAAAAATCCCTGAACAAATAATAAACACCCCACAAGGCAAGAAAGCAGATGAAATTCTTCGTTCCTGTGTCCATTGTGGTTTTTGCTCTGCTACCTGCCCTACCTATCAAATCTCAGGCAATGAACTAGACTCACCACGAGGCCGAATCTACCTGATTAAATCTGTTTTAGAAAAGAATCAAGTCAGCAAAGATACGGTTCAATACCTAGATCAATGCCTCACCTGCCGAGCTTGCGAAACAACCTGTCCTTCTGGCGTTGAATACAGCCAATTAATAGACATTGGACGAGAGCTAGCCGAACCTAAACGCGCTTGGTGGCAAAAACTCTATCGCGCTGGTGTACGCCAGCTTTTAACTACACCGGTATTATTCAATTCAGTAGCACTATTCGTTCAACATTCCTCAATCAATACACCGGCAATTACTCCTAGTGCAGTCACTGCACGAGTATTATTGCTTACTGGTTGTGTGCAACCAGCTTTAGCACCAAATATCAATCATACGACTAAAAATGTATTGGCGACCTTAGGTGTTGAGGTCGTTGAAACAACACAAACGCAATGTTGCGGTGCGCTGGAACATCATTTATCGGCTCAAGAAAAAGCATTGCAACAAATCAAAAGTAACATCGACGCATGGTCTGAGTTAATTAATTCGGGTATTGAAGCGATTATATCTACTGCCAGCGGTTGCGGTGTGATGGTGAAGGACTATAAAACCTTATTTGAGAAAAATGATCCTTACTACCAAAAGGCCTTATTAGTATCAGAGAAAACACAAGACATTGCCGAATATTTGTTAGGAAAGGATTTATCCGTTTTGAGAGTGAAGGCGAATAATATTTCATATCATGCGCCTTGTACGCTACAACATGGCCAAAAACTACCCGGCATTGTAGAAAAAGTATTAGCCAAAGTAGATATCCAGATAAGCCCCATTACAGACAGCCATTTATGCTGTGGTTCGGCGGGTAGCTATTCTATTTTTCAGCCTACAATATCAAAACAGCTAAGAAAAAATAAACTACAGCATTTATCGGCTTCAAATCCTGATATTATTGTGACTGCTAATATTGGTTGTTTGATGCATCTTTCATCTGGCACTGATATACCGGTTAAGCATTGGATTGAATTGTTAGATATCAGTGAGAACGCTTAGCGTTAGTAGACTAAGCGATCTAAGATTGGCAGGTTTACATAACGGAATTGAGGTTTTATGAAAAAAAACAGCCTGATTTTTATAATTACAATCGCGTTCATTTTTATATTGAGCGCTTGTGCTAGTAGGCCTACGGGGCCTGATACGCCGATAGAAACAAAAGCTGAACGTCTCGAAAAACGAGCACAAGCCGATACGCTTAAGCGAGATTATTCCAGTGCAACAAAATCGGCAAGTGGCAGTTTACGGTTATTTGCATTACTTGATGATCAGCAAGGTCAGTTGCGTCTTCACCTTAATTTGACACGTTTGTATTTATTGCAAAATCAACGTGATAAAGCACAACGGCATTTGGCAAAAGCAAAGAGCCTAAACCAAGAGCTTAATGTAGCTGAGAAAAAGTATCAGATCCACCTGCTATCAGGGAAGCTTAATAATAATCGTGTTGAATTTGAACAAGCACGTGATACTGCAAATACATCAATAGAACAGGCAGTTGCTGAAACTTACCTGCAAAATCATGTGCAAGCTCATCAACTTATCAGCACAATTCAACCAGCATCGCCCGCAGAAGAAGATGACTATGCCTTTGTGCAGCTACACTACGCTCGTTTTGCTGATGATAGCGACTCTGCTAAAAGTGCGTTGATCTTGTATAAGAAAAATGAAAACACAGTGGGTATCTCAGATAGTTTGTATATACTCGCAATAATTGCAAAAAAACAAGGCAGAAATGTACAGGCACAACAGTATTTACAGCGCGCACTAGAAGTAAATGTCGCAATGGGTGATAAAAAACGTATAGAAGCAACGCTAAAAGCATTGGAATCACAATAATGTTTACAGCCATGGGTCGCAGTATCCGCGAGTCAATTTACGAACTCTCTGATTTGTTTGCTTTAGTTTACATATCACTCAAAGCGAGTATGGGTATCTTTAACCCTTCGCATCGCTCCATCTTTATGAGTCGCTTCAAACACCATCTTTATTATGCTGGTGTCAAAACGCTTTATATTGTAATGGTCATCTCTATTCTGCTTGGTGCATTGTTAGTATCACAATTACAAGGAATCACTGATGGCAAAAACTTTGTTGATGCCTATGCATGGTTATATGTGATTTTCATTGTGCGTGAATTAGCACCACTGATTTGTGGCATTATTCTGATTGGGCGTTCTGCCAGCGCCATTACAGCAGAAATCAGTTATCTTAAAATAGCTAACGAATTTGATGTGTTACGAGGTCTGGGGGTTGATCCTGTATTTATCTTCCTTGTTCCAGTATTTTTAGCTTTCCCCCTATCTTTGGTATTAATGCTAATTTATTTTGATGCATTTAGCATTCTTGCTGGCTACATAATGGTGTCGTGGCTAGATCCTACACATCATACCTTAATTGATTTTGTGACTGCTATTGTCACTAAAATATCATTAACTGAAGCAGTTGTAACTATTTTAAAAGGTGTGATTGGAGGCTTCTTTATAGCCATTATTTCAATTTATTTTGGCTCAAAAGCGGGTGGACGTTTTTCCGAGATGTCGAAAGCAATCTCAAATGCCACTACGACCCAATTAATTATCTTTTTCATGATTAATGTAATGTTATCGGTGATAGCATATGGCTGATAGTGCTCTTATTTTTTCAGTGCAAAATTTGCAAATACATTTTGACGATCATATTTTATTTAACGACGTTAGTTTAGATGTTTATGATAATGACTTTATCGTAATAACCACGGGGATATTGGACGGGGCTACCACACTTTTAAGATCATTCATTGGATTGGTGGATGAGGCGAAAGGTAATATTTATTTTGAAGGTGTTAATATTTTACAAGCAGATCGCAATCAACGGCGTTATGTTCGAAAAAGAATAGGCATGGTTTATGAAGCGGCTGGCCTGATTAGCATTATGAATGTTTATCAAAACTTATCTTTACCGCTTTCGTATCACACCGAGTTTAGCCAACGAGAAATAAGAGACCGCATATATCGTGTTGCAGAAGATTTAGAAATCATCGATCTGCTCGCTTTAGAGCCAAATGAGTTAAATGATACTCAAACACGTATCGTAAATTTAGCGCGTGCGCTGGTCATTGAGCCACAGCTTTTATTGATTGATGAGCTAGAGGGAGGCATGTCATCTGCAATGATTAAAAAGCTTATTAATGTTATCAAACATTATCAAAAACAGTATAAATTTGGAGTGGTGATGACATCATTAGAAAAAAAAGCAAAATTTGCCACATCCCATTACACCATAAAAGAACATCAGTTAGAGGTGGACTATGCCCGATAAAAATAATAAAAACCAAGGTATTGAGGTTCGGCATATTGATCGAATAGTAGGTGTGTTTATTATTGGCGCTATTATTATTGCAGTTGCTAGCTGGTTTTTACGCCTACATGGCTTGGGTGACTTAGAAGAAAAATTGCCCTTTCACACGATCTTGTCAGAATCTTTTGGCTTAGCACCTGCGGGTGAAATCGACTTAGCTGGGATTACGATAGGAACAGTCAAAAATGTCACTTTGCAGGATGACGGTCAAGTTAGGGTTGATATTGAATTTATCAAACGTTATAAGAAATTTCTAACAGTAGGCAGTCAGCTTGAAGTTGAGCCCACCATTGGTGTGCAATCTCTATTGGGTGGTGGTGGTTTGATTTTTCATTTCAACTCAAATGAGACACGACTTTTAGAGTTAAACACACAACTAACAGTAATAGAACCTGTAGATTTAGCCGCCCAAATAGAAGCGTTTGATCTACCCGGATTGGCTGAGAAAGTGAAAGCCATCGTTTATAATGTAGAACAGCTAACGGGTGAACAAGGCGCCTTATTTGCAGCCTTAAACAATGTCAGCGATATTACAAATGATTTGGCCAAAAGCACCAGCACATTTCCAAGCCTAATGGCCAACGTAGAAAAACAAATCCCCCAAATAATTGGCAATGTAGAAGCACTGACCAGCCGCCTAGAAAAAGAACAAGTTCCTCAAATATTGGGCAGTGTAGAAAATAACTTGGCAAGCTTACAAACAGCTATGGACTCTGTATCAGGCATATTAACCGATTCTGAAGGTAATATTAAAGCCGTTATGGCCAATGCCGCAGGCACAACCGAACAGCTCAACAAGGCGACGGCTGATTTAAATGTATTACTGGCTGAAATACAAGCTATCGTCAAAGATGTTAGCGCCACCACAGAACAGTTGCCGGGCGTGTTATCTCGAAGTGAAGATTTAATCGATAATTCTGTCGAGCTCACCGACAAACTCAATAATCATTGGTTGCTAGGTGGCGGCGGTGAACCTGATGAAAAAGCCATAAAGTCATGGCCTTCAATTCACTCTATTGATGAATCGCCTTATGATGAAATTGCTGAGTAATTAAACCAGTCAAAGCCTATGATGTGATTTCTACCTCGATTGAGGTTTATAATACTGTCTCAGATGATAACCTGAGTACAATAGATAAAGCACAGAGTATTACTACAAACCTCGCTATTGGGTTGGTTGGCGGAAAAGCGATAAATAGAGTTGCTAAAAGCAAATGGTTTGGAAAAGCTACTGGTTGGGTCAATAATAAAGCGTCCGCAGTTGTTGCTAAGGCAAAATCGGCTGCATCTGCTGGAGTAAATAAGACAAAATCAGTCGCATCAGCGGTAACGGCTAAAGCATCATCTGTAGCCAGCAGGATAAAAGATGAATTCAAACGGTCTAATAGAGGAACTGGATCGGATGGGAATACTTCGTCTGAGGTTGAGAATTCTGTTTTTGATACACGCTTCGAGACTAGGCCACATTTTAGAGTGGCAACACAGCAAAATGCTATTGTAAGAGCGACAGACGAACAAAATGTAGTAAAGAATTAACTGGAGAAAAGCAGGCAAATGGCAAAAGAGATTTTCAACTAGGACATCCTGAGGATAGTCCTTGGGTTCAACAACAGGATGTTTGGCGCCAAAAGGCTGCAAATGGCGAAAAGTTTACTCGTAAGGATGTTATCGATCAATTTCAAGATAGAATAGAAATAGAATGTGTCCACTGCAACGCAAGTGCTGGAGCAAAACTTGGACATGAAAGAAGAAATAATAATTAGTTTTTGTTGGGAACCAAAGTTATGTCAAATACTACAAATAATAGTGATATTGCGAATGAAATTATCAAGCTATTAAACAAAAAACCTGATGGGGCGGAAAGATTTGATTTGAATGGTGAT
>JALSLH010000061.1 GCA_026988435.1 Methylophaga sp. | reverse complement strand
GCTATATCTTTACCATCCGTAGTACGTACCAATAACTTATCCTCAGCAACCACTGGCAGGGCTATCACTTCACTGGATACACGTTGCTTCCAAATGGCTTCACCCGTGGTGACATTTAAAGCCAAAACATGCGCTTTACTGGTACCAATAAAAACAAGATCACTATCAATTACGGGGCCCGATGAAATAGGTAATTCAGTTTCTACTTCCCAAAATAACTCACCATCCAGCAAACTTCTTGCTTGAATTAAACCTTCGTGGTCGGCGATAATAATACGTCCATCCGCTATGGCTGACACTAAATTCATAGCTAACCCATCAGTACCGACACCATCATCCTTATCCCATAAAATTTCTAATTTTATTTCAGGCTGATACTCTGTTAGCTCAGCAGGCGGTTCAGCATTATCTGAATCACTAAATAAGTCGCCGACAGCACTAGAAAATGTAGTGACCGCAGTACAGCCACTTAAAACAAGCAACACGAATCCAATGAAAAATTTACGCATTAAGTAAGAAGTCACGCTTATCCTTGAGTACTATCAGCTGCTGTTAAATCATCTAATTTAAATTGCAATAAGGGTGAACTTTGACCTGCTTGTAATGCTAATTGATAGGCTGTTCTTGCTTCACCAATCTGCCCCATAGCAACGTACAAATCACCTTTTAGTTCCTCATAAATCCCTGCAAAGCCGCTCAAAGATGACTGATCCACATCAGCAATCATCTGCAAACCTTGCTCATATTCTTTTTTCGCTAATAACACGCGAATTAAACGTGTACGTGCCACATGCTTAATTTCTGCATCATCAGTGGCAGTCATTGCTTGCTCAAAAATTGCTTGCGCTGCACTTAAATCATTTTGCTTAACTTTTTCTTTTGCTTGAAATAACAAAGCATAAGCATCATAAGCTGTTGAGCTAAATTCAGTATTCAATTTGCTGGCAATTTTATCAACTAATGCCACTTTACCTGCCGTATCTGCTTGTAGTAATTGCTCATACATGTCAGAAGCCGTATTGATTTTATCTTTTTGATAACTTTGCCAAAAATTCCATCCACCAATTGTGATAGCAGCAATGACAACACCAGAAATTACCGATGATCCATTCGCTTTCCACCAATCTTTTAAAGCTGCTACTTGTTCTTCTTCAGTTTCGTAAATTTCCACTTTAATTACCTTTTGTATCGTATATTATGAATTTATTAATTTTGTATTAATTCAATAAGTTCTGCCAATGTCACAGTACGCTGCTCCACATCCTTGCGTAAGAATTTTATACTAATTTCATTGTTTGCAACTTCATCATCACCTAAGATCAATGCGTAATCTGCACCACTTTTATCTGCTTTTTTGAACTGGCTTTTAAAACTACCTGCTCCACAATTCATTTGCAGTCTTAAATTCGGTAAACAGTCCCTTAGTTTTTCCGCTAAAAGCAATCCAGATTTCTCTGCTGCTGAACCAACTAAAATCATATAGGCATCAATTGATTGAATAGTATCCAAATCTTCGCGCGTTTCTAACAAAGCTAAAATACGCTCCATCCCCATAGCAAAACCTACTGCATGATTTGGTTTGCCGCCTAATTGTTCGATTAACCCATCATAGCGGCCACCTGCACAAATCGTTCCCTGTGCACCTAATTCACTGGTAACCCATTCAAAAACAGTTTTGCTGTAATAATCCAAGCCTCTCACTAAGCGCTGATTAATCGTGTAAATAATACCTAATGCATCCAAAGTATCGGTCAACCCTTTAAAATGCGCCTTACTCTCTTCACCCAAGTAACTCATTAAGGTTGGAGCATTTTCAACTAAAGCCTGCATAGCAGGGTTTTTAGTATCTAAAATACGTAAAGGATTACTCAATAAACGGCGCTTACTGTCTTCATCTAATAATTCAGGTTGCTGGTTAAAATATTCGACTAATTTTTCACGGTAAACAATACGTTCTTCAATCGTACCTAAAGAATTAAGCTGTAATTCAACTTTGCCCAAAATGCCTAAACGCTGCCATAAACGATAACTTAATAAAATAAGCTCCGCATCAATATCTGAACCTGCCATACCATAAGTTTCTACGCCTAATTGTATAAACTGGCGATAACGACCTTTTTGCGGACGCTCATGCCGAAACATTTGTCCATAATACCAAAGTCTATGTACTTGGTTGTGCAATAATCCATGTTCTAAACAGGCACGCAAACACCCCGCTGTACCTTCTGGTCGCAACGTTAATGAATCACCATTACGATCATCAAAAGTGTACATTTCCTTTTCTACAATATCAGTGACTTCACCGATAGAGCGCTTAAATAATTCTGTTTTTTCAACGATAGGTAAACGTATTTCTGCGTAACCATACGCCGCTAAGACATCTCTTACTTGTTGTTCAACAAACTGCCAACGAGGCGTTTGATCAGGTAAAACATCGTGCATACCACGAATAGCCTGAATATTATTTGCCATATTTTAGGTACTCATATTTAATATGAAGAAAGTAATTAGTCGAGTGATTTAATCCGCATAAGGGTATGCGTGCTTCAGCTCCAATTGATATTGCTCAACCATGTCATCGTCTTGTAAGGCTTGTTCTACTTTAATAGCTAAACGTAAACCTTCTAAAGTTTTTCCTGCATTTGAAAAATAACGTTCAATAAAGGCTCTTGCCGCCATCATTTCCCCTTTGCTATAGCGAATCTTTGCCATTTCCAGCAAAGCTGGCGCATAATTTTCATTTATTTTTAAAGCGTAATAAAACTTTTTCTCAGCCTCTCGTTTCTGACCATTTTTTAAGTCATATAAACCAAGATAAGTATAAGCGACCCACTTCCTTTTATAGAACGGCGCTTTTACTATGCGCTTAAAAGTGCTTAAGGCTTCCGCATACCTTTCTTGGCCATATAGAAAAACAGCATAATCAGTTAATATATCAAAATTATCAGGCTCAACGTGCAATGCTTTAGCAAAAGAAATCTGCGCTTGCTCTGGCAGGTTTTGACGCATATTAATTAAACCTATCACTTGATAAGTCTGTGCATTATGAGTATCTAAAGCTAACGACTCCTTTAAATACTCCAACGCATAGGTATATTTTTCTAATTGATAATATGCCAAGCCTAAATCCGCCAATGTTTGCGCACGCTCTTTAGTGGATCGCTCTACTACCACTTCATCAGGCTGTATATAGTTGTTGTTATCATTTGTTGTCGAGCACGCAACTATCAGAGCATTAAGCCCCAAAAGAGCAACCTTCAGCAGCTTCACGATAATAACCCCATCTTCTGCAATCGCTCTGCTCGGCGACTTTTATCCAAAACTTTACCTACTAGCTGTCCACAAGCGGCATCTATGTCCTCACCACGTGTTTTACGCACTGTAGTAATAATACCCGCCTTATGCACTACCTCTCTGAACTGCTCAATCGCAGCTTTAGAGGAACACCTGTACTGAGTATTTGGAAAAGGATTAAACGGAATTAAGTTCATCTTCGATGGTACATCTTTCAACAGTTTAACTAATGCTCGCGCATCAGCAACTGAATCATTAATGCCATCTAACATGACATATTCAAAAGTAATAAATCCCCGTGGTGATCCTTCGATATATTTCTTACAAGCAGCCATCAACTCTTTTAACGGATACTTCTGGTTAATTGGCACCAAAATATCACGCAACTCATCCGTTGAGGCATGTAAGGACACCGCCATACTAATATCACAAACTTCAGTTAAGCGATACATAGCAGGTACAACGCCTGAAGTACTGATGGTTACACGCCGTTTTGACAAACCAAAAGCAAAATCTTCAGTCATTAAATTCATCGCAGGTACGACATTATCAAAATTCAATAAAGGCTCGCCCATGCCCATCATCACTACATTGGTCACTCTTCCTGCCGCTCCCATACGTGCATTCGCCGCCATTAACTGACCAATAATTTCAGCTGTGGTTAAATTACGATTAAAGCCTTGCTGTGCCGTAGAACAAAAAGTACAGGCCAAAGCACAACCGACCTGTGATGAAACACACAAAGTAGCGCGTGTTGCTTCAGGAATATAAACCGCTTCAACCTTATTGCCGCCGCCCATTTCTACAATCCATTTGCGGGTACCATCACTAGCAACCTGCTCCAAAATTATTTCAGGTGCAACAATACAGCAATACTCATTTAAGTAAGCCCGTAAAGACTTACTTAAATTACTCATTTTATCAAAATCAAACTCACCCTCTTGATAAATCCATTTTATCAATTGGGTGGCGCGAAAAGGCTTCTCGCCAATTTCGGCAAAAAAGGCTTGTAGGCCCTTTCTATCGAAATTGAGTAGATTTATTTTTTCTTTATTAACGGATACGGTCACAAAGCTCTGCATCTGAGAAGAAATAAGCAATTTCACGTGCTGCAGATTCTGCAGAATCTGAACCATGCACAGCATTTTCATCAATATTCGTTGCAAAATCAGCGCGAATTGTACCTGCAGCAGCTTCTTTAGGGTTAGTTGCTCCCATTAAATCACGGTTTTTCAAGATTGCGCCTTCGCCTTCTAAGACTTGAACCATGACTGGACCAGAAATCATAAAAGCAACTAAGTCATTGAAAAAAGGACGTTCACTATGCTCTGCATAAAAGCCTTCTGCTTTTTCTTTAGATAGTTGCATCATTTTAGCTGCAACGATACATAATCCATTTTTTTCAAAGCGGCTATAAATTTCACCGATATGATTAGCCGCTACTGCATCAGGTTTTACGATAGAAAAAGTACGTTCTACTGCCATTTTTTAAACTCCACAATTAAAATAAACACAAAATAAAATAAATAAAAACTATCTAATACATCTCTTATCAAAATGCATCTGAATTACAAATACTGTTACGCCTAAGGAGCGCACATAAAATAAAACCCGAAACTTAGCTTATGAAACACCGCTAGTCCTCGAAGGACAGGCGGTGCTTTCGGGTATTATTGAGCTTAATTTAAGGCATCATATCAAATTCTTTACCTTCAACTTCAACCTCAGGCACCATTAAATCTTCTTTGCTGACACCTAGCGCCAAAACCAGAGGACTTGCAACATAAATAGAGGAATAAGTACCCACTACGACACCAATCAATAAAGCAATCGCGAAATTATGAATAATTTCACCACCCAATATAGCTAAAGCAACCAAAACTAAAAGTGTCGTTAATGAAGTCATTAAAGTACGACTTAAAGTCTGATTTAATGAGGCATTCATAATAACTTCTGAAGAGCCTTTACGTAATAGTCTAAAATTCTCACGGATACGATCATAAACAACGATAGTGTCATTCAAGGAATATCCGATAACGGCCAAAATGGCGGCTAAAACAGTCAAGTCAAATTCCATTTGAAAAACTGAAAAGCACCCTAAAGTAATTAAAACATCATGCGCTAATGCAGCAACAGAGCCTAAGGCGAATTTATACTCAAAACGCCAAGCAACATAAATCAAGATACCAAACATGGAATAAAGCAATGCCAAACCGCCATCTTCAGTTAATTCATCACCCACCTGTGGACCAACAAACTCAACACGGCGCACATCACCTTGCTCAGCCATACCGACATTAACAGCATTCAATACATTCGTGCTGATTTCAGCATTACTCACACCCTCTTGTGGCTTTAAGCGAATCAAAACCTCTTGAGATGAACCGAAATGCTGTACTGTAGCATCATTAATCCCCGCTGCTTCTAACCCGGCACGCATAACTTTTAAATTAACCGCTTTCTTATAGCCGATTTCAACTAGAGTTCCTCCAGTAAAATCAATACCCAGTTTTAACCCTTGCACAACTAAAGAGCCTATACTCACAATGAGTAATAAACTAGAGAAAATAGCTGCAAATTTACGTTTACCTAAAAAATCAATTTCTTTTAACATCGTATGTCCCCTTGTTAAATAGATAGCTTACTAATACGGCGATTACCATAAATCCAGTTCACAATCATTCGAGAACCTAAAATAGCAGTAAACATAGATGTTAAAATTCCTATTGCTAAAGTAATAGCAAAGCCTTTAATTGGCCCTGTACCAAAACCAAACAAGACCAAAGCAACTAATAAAGTCGTAATATTCGCGTCAAAAATAGTCGCAAAAGCTTTTTCATAGCCTAGAAAAATACTGGTTTGCGGTGATTGTTTGTTTTTTAACTCCTCTTTGATTCGTTCAAAAATCAAAACATTGGCATCAACTGCCATACCGACGGTTAACACAATACCCGCAATACCTGGCAATGTTAACGTTGCTTGCAACATAGAGAGTACAGCAATAATCACTATAAGGTTAAAGGTTAATGCCAAGTCGGCAATTAAGCCAAAAACTTTATAGTAAACAGCCATAAAGATAAGCACCAATACAAAGCCAACAACGACCGATAAAACACCCTTATCAATATTATCCTGTCCTAAGCTTGGCCCAACCGTACGTTCCTCAACAATATCAACCGGCGCAGCTAACGCGCCAGCCCTTAAGAGTAAGGCCAACTTACGTGCCTCCTGTGAGCTATCTAAACCCGTCGTTTGAAAACGCTTACTAAACGCATCACGCACGGTCGCAATACTAATAACTTCTTTAACTTGTTCTTTACGGCGAACTTTCTTACCATTCACAATATGTGTCGTCGATTTCTGCTCGATAAACACAACCGCCATAGGTTGGCCAATATTATCACGGGTAAATTTCCCCATTTTCTTTGCGCCAATACCATTTAAAACGATATTAACTGAGGCCGAACCATTTTGATCTAAGCCGGATGATGCATCAACAATCTGATCACCGGTAATAATGACGCGTCGTTTTAATAATACAGGGGTCTTCGTATCTCGCTCATAATACAAACTGGAGCCCATCGGAATACGTCCAGCTAAAGCTCTTTGTATATCGTGCTCAGTATCAACCTTACGATACTCAAGCGTTGCTGTTGTGCCTAAAATTTCTTTTGCACGTGTTGTATCTTGCACACCTGGCAACTGAACAACAATACGGTTATCACCTTGCTGCTGAATAACAGGTTCAGACACGCCTAATTCATTAACACGATTCCGTAAAGTAGTAATATTTTGTGCTAACGCAAATTTCTTAATTTCTTTTATTTCTTTTTCTGAAATACTTAAATATAAAATCGGCTGCTCATCTGCCACTTTCACATTTAACTTACGAAATTCAGTATCAGCTAATGCGATGGCTGCTTGCTTATCTTTATCATTGCGTAAAACAACTTTAACTGCGCCACTATCAAAGCTAACCGACTTATATCGAATCTTAGCAGTACGTAATGCTGAACGGATATCGTCATTATATCTTTGCTCAGCTTGTTTCAGTGCTGCATCCATATCCACTTCTAATAAAAAATGCACCCCACCACGCAAATCCAAGCCTAAATACATCGGCTCTGCACCTAAAGACCTTAACCAATCAGGGGTAGCAGGCGCTAGATTAAGTGCGACTGTAAATTTATTACCGATACTATTGCGCAATAAGTCTGCCGCACGCATTTGCTCATCAGTATTATTAAAGCGCACTAAAACTTTATTTTTTTGCATTTCAACAGCTTTAACTGCAATCGCTGCCTGTTTTAATAAGCTCTCTATATTGTTCAGCTGTGCAGAAGATATTTTAGTCTCATTACTCGCTGAAATTTGCACAGAAGGATCATCACCAAAAATATTAGGTAATGCATAGACAATACCTACAATTAAGACCGTGATAATTAAAAAGTTTTTCCAGAAAGGGAAATGGTTTTGCATGATATGTCCATCAAGATAAATCAGTGGCTGACACAAAGAATTGTGCCAGCTTCATTATTAAGCACTACATTAATTCCTTAACGCAGGATTAAGATTTTGTTTTTTTCATTTGAACTTTATAAGTTCCTTTAGGCATTAAGCTACCAATTTGATGGCGTTGTACTTGAATAACCACATTATCAGCCACTTCAACTTGGACAAAATTTTCATCTAAACTAACAACTCGACCTAAAACACCACCACCCGTTACAATTTCAGCACCTGGCTGCATTTGCTCAAGCATTTTTTTATGCTCTTTTGTGCGTTTATTTTGTGGTCTCAAAAATAAGAAATAGAAAAATACTAAAATACCCAGTGGAAATAGCATACCTTCCCAACCTGGTTGTTGTGCTGCTGGAGCAGCCTCGGCTAAAGCATCAGATATAAAAAAACTCATGAAATCCCCAAAGTTGAATACGTTTAATAAAAAAGCCCATCATTATGCCATATCCGGAACAGCTTTGCCCCGTTGTTCATAAAAACTCTTGACATATTTTTCAAAAACATTGTTTTCAATGCTTGTACGTAGCCCCTGCATTAAGTTTAAATAATAATGCAGATTATGAATGGTATTTAAGCGTGCACCTAAAATCTCATGGCATTTATCTAAATGTCGTAAATAAGAGCGCGAATAGTGTTGACAGGTATAACAGCCACAGGACTCATCAAGCGGTTTAGTATCAAACTGATACTGGCTATTACGAATTTTAATCACACCCGTCGTCGTAAAAATATGACCATTCCGCGCGTTTCGTGTCGGCATCACACAATCAAACATATCAATTCCGCGCCTCACACTTTCAATTAAGTCTTCCGGCGTGCCCACTCCCATTAAATACCGTGGTTTATCGACAGGCAAGTGTGGGTGCACAACATCTAATGTGCCCATCATTTCATCTTTAGGCTCACCAACCGATAAACCGCCAATGGCATAGCCATCGAAACCAATATCAACCAAGCCTGCAATTGACTCATGGCGTAAATGTTCATACATACCACCCTGAACAATGCCAAATAAAGCATTTGGGTTATCGCCGTGTGCTTTTTTGCTACGCTCAGCCCAACGCAAAGATAAACGCATTGAATCAGCTGCTTCCTGAACCGTTGCCGGATAAGGCGTGCATTCATCAAAAATCATCACGATATCTGAGCCTAAATCACGCTGCACCTGCATCGACTCTTCGGGACCCATAAAAATATTATGGCCATCAATAGGTGATTTAAAGGTCACGCCCGCTTCGGTAATTTTACGTAAATCCCCCAAACTAAAAACTTGAAAACCACCAGAGTCCGTCAAAATTGGCCCTTGCCAAGCCATAAAGTCATGCAAATCACCATGCGCTTTAATAACGTCAGTCGTGGGGCGTAACATCAAATGAAAAGTATTACCCAGTATAATTTGCGCACCAATATCGGTTAACTCATGCGGTGACAGAGACTTAACTGAGCCATAAGTACCCACGGGCATAAAAATAGGTGTCTGCACAACACCTCGCGCAAAAGTCAACTGACCACGTCGTGCTTGGCCGTCGGTGTTTAATAGATCAAATTGCATAGGTCAAAAAAGGCTATAATAAAAATTTGTGCATTATATCAGCCACAGACTGACGGCTTTTAATTGATATCGAAAACGATTTCGTATAGAAACACTATTTTCAGATATTAAAGGGCGAGGTGTTAATGTGGGCAAAAGTAGATTAACAGATCCTGCGCGCGTTTCTCGTTTAATGATAGCCGTATCGCTCGCTTATATTTGGATTATCTACTTAGGTGAATTGGCGATAAAAAAAGGCGGGGGTAAAATTCATACATCGAACTGATCGCTATGATTTAAGCCTTTTTCAGCTAGGAATTCGGCCGGGTGCAATGAGAGCGTTGGATACCGGCTCTTCACTCATGATGATGCGCTCTTCAATTTGAGCTGTATGTGCTCCTAACAACTTTTCCCATGTCGCATTTTCATTCGCATAAAATCGATAAGTTGCTTGTGTTTCTAGCCCAACCTTGGGGAATACTTAGCCTAGGTGCTTTTGCAAAAATATCTATCAATTTAACGGTTCTTTTATTAAGACGTTTATCCCCTAAATCTAAAGTACGAAATTCTATTTCAGCCCAAGTATCAGTCATTGTTACTCAAACAATGATATTTTACAGCCTTATCTCAGACTTGTGTATAAGGAGATGATTTAAGCCACACCCCACCATATTAGATTTTCCTACAAATAACCAAGTCTTGATGATTTGCGACTCCATTCTTAATTATATCTACAACTTTAAAGAATTTACTCCATTCTGACTTTATATAACCTTCTGTATGAAAGGTTGTTTGATAAAAATCTGGTAAACCATCAGTACCTTGATCTATAGAATAAAAGAAACCATTCTCAATAAACTGTTTTTTTGCTTTATGGTAACTATCAGGAAAAAGTTGCTCTCCATGAATAGATAGCATTAACAATCCATTTTTCTTAGTCACTCGATGAAGTTCTTTGAGCCATTCAAATTGCATATCTTCTGGTAAATGGGTAAATACTGAAATTGAATATATACAACTAAAGTAATCATCAGGATAAATAAAGGGAGGGCTATTTTCGTTAACTAAAAAATCACCAATTTCTGAAATATTATTCCGACACCAAGATATTGCTTCTTTATCAATATCCGTTCCATAAAAACGACTACCCTCATAAAGATAGCTTAACCAACTAATAACTCTTCCACAGCCACAGCCAAAATCTAAAATCCGACTATCTTTAGCTAAATCTACACCATACGCCTCTATAGCAAAATGAATATCAAATGCAACTGCTTTACCTATACTCTTATATGTAGAAATATCTTCACTATGTACTCTTATCCGTAAATGAGAAGGCGGTAAAGTAATATCTTTTGTACTGTCTAATAGGTGTTGTAATTTTTTATCAATTTTTATCATCCCCCCATTTCTATTTTCATAGTAACCATATGAAAGGTAATGATATAACCCGGATAAGAATTCTCCTTTAATAACAGCACTTGCTACATCTGGATTTAATTCTAAATACTTTTGTTCGTCAAAGCTTATTAATGGCGAGGTAATCTGGTTATCCAACATAATTTAAAAGATATTTATGAGTCAAGCAAAATTTTATTATACCAGTTGTTAATGGCCAGCTCTAGTTAATAATGCTGTTTGCAATATCTTATCTAGTTAATTACCTTTTATAAATTTTAAATTTTAAAATTCAATACCTTAACCCAGTTCAATAGAGTATTGGATGCCAAATTTATGGCTATTAAAACCACCAAAAATACTATTTTAAAATTCTTAGTACCAGTTTCCCCAGCTTGTTATTTTTTCATTAGCTTTTGCTATAACGCCTTTAATAGTGTTAAGATTTCCAACCCCCATGACACGAACTAATGTATGCCAATTAGAATCTGAGATATAAGTATCATAGTTTAATGCACCTAAAGTTGATACCAGAGTTAAGTAACCTCTATTTTGGACTATTAGCCATGTGTCTGTATGTGAATAAAAAGCCATTCCTGTCCCAGATGAAGGGTTAGTATGTGCATTATCTATATTACTCAGCATAACTACTTTTCCTACTCTACTATTAGGAGCGGAATTTTCCCATTGTTGAATATCGTGCGTACCATTTAGGTACATCGGCTCGAAATCCACTCCGTTATTACTAAAGTATGCATACCTCATGAAACTTGTAAGGGGAAAGGCGACTGGTATTTCAGAGTGTCTCTTTAAAAGATTCGGAGCATTTACATCATTTTTCCTGATAGACATAGTCATAACCATCATTTCTTTTGGCAAATGAACTCCATCACCTAAGGTAACACCCATATTAAAACTATAAGGAAGTAAAGAACCAGGACTACAATTACCATTTGGTTCGTTGTAATTTAAAGGCTGCACCGCCCATAAGATACCATTACTTGCTGGAACACCATATCCAGAATTCCAGTTAAGAATATATCCTGTTAACGTAGATGAATACCCCCAACAGTCACCACCTTGTGTAGGGTTATAAGCATCTCCTCCTGGTATATACGCATAAGGATCAGGAGTGCTAAGAGGGTCTCCTACAGCAGGTTTTCTTCCTGTAAATTGAAAATCAGCACCAGCATTATCATGTGGTACTATTTCTACCCCTTGAATACGCATGCTCGTTATCATCGGATAATTTTCTTCCCCTAGCGTAATCCCTATAATACCATTATCTTTAATAACGACAGCCTGAGCCATAAAAGACGAAAATAGAATGACTAGAACAAAGAAATCCCTAGATATTATATTTTTCATAAAAACCACCTCAAATTAAAATACAAAACCAATAAAACCGAAGAATATTCTAGGCGAGCCACCACGTGGGCTCGCCTAAAGATTTTGGGACTCCTGTCGCAAGAATCGATTCACCACGCGGCGAATCAATAATGCCCCAGCCCGCCCTGCGTCCAGGCCAACTCGCACAAAAGCTGCTTCGTTAATCCTACCTCAAATGGCTCTACGGCTCTTCAGGATAAAATTTTTGCCTCCTGAGCCTCTTGCAAAACCAATAAATGAGTAAGTTAAACAATACATTAGCACAAACTTGGCTTAATATTCAAACATCATTATTTCCATGGCTATCAGAAGAATTAGGGGGATTAACCGCTAAACAGCAAGAATTAGTGACAAC
>JALSLH010000060.1 GCA_026988435.1 Methylophaga sp. | reverse complement strand
ATCACAGAATATGTCTGTTAATTTGTTCATGAGCCTGTTTTCCTTTCATCAAAATCTTTGTCGTAAAAGATCTGATCGGTTAACAGGCGTTTAGTTCCCTTTTCTTAAACAGGATTCAGGTTAACTACTCGTCACTCTTAAGTCTTTTCAATAGCGGCGGAATAATAGGCGCTTGAACAAATAAGGTGAATAACACTACACCAAACGCAATCGATTGAATCGTCCACCAATAATCTAACTCTGAAGGAATTGATAAAGCTAACGCTAAAGTTACCGCGCCGCGCAAGCCACCAACAAACATTATGTGTTGATAGTTCATTGGAATGCGCTCAATATTTGGCAAAGTTGAAATTAAAGGCGCGCCACCAAAAACCCCTACTGCGCGCGCAATCAACACTGCTACAATGCCAATAAGCATCGCTAGCCAATTGTCTTCAAACATGCCAACCGTTATGGTTACACCCATTAATAAGAACATAATGGCCTCGGCAACATACACACTAAACGACCAGAAATCATCAACAAAATTACGTTTTTCGTGATCTTGAAAATCATGATGAATAACACGCCCGAGCACAAAACCTGCAATTAATACTGACATCACGCCTGATACATGTACTGAATTGGCAACCAAAAATGAAGCATAAGCAGCGATCAATGTCACTATCGCTTGCTGTATATAATCTTCTAATAATCGTGATAAGAATAAGAAAATAAAACCCATAAATAAGCCAATGACTGCACCGCCAAAAAAGACCACTAAAAAGCGCAAGCTTGCATCCATCACACTGATCTCTTCCATTGGGTGCATAGCGATATAAAGAAAAATGCTAAAGGTTACAATCGCGGTAGCATCATTTAATAATGCTTCGCCATCTAGTAACATACATAAGCGTTCAGGCACACCGGCTTTTCTCATTACCGCAAGTAATGCAACAGGATCAGTGGCGGCAAGAACGGAACCGGTGAGAAATGCAGCAATCCAAGGAAAGCCAGTAGGATGGCCAATGCCATAATAAATCATCACGGCTGCAACAACCGTTGATAACAACATGACCGGTAGTGCAAAAAACAAAATAACGATAAAGTTTTTAAGAAACTGCTTCATATCCATCTTGAAAGCAGCCTCAAAAATAAGCAGCGGTAAAAAAACAAAAATAATTAGATCATGAAAACTATCATAACGAACGCCGGTATCCATACCCAAAATACTTGAAGATGCAGGTTTCAGCAAGAGAAGAAGCCATTATATTCTAGGCATAAAACGCAGGAATTAGTCGTTCTAATTCTAGGTTTTATAACGCCGAAGATAATGGTTTATCCTCTTGCCCTGCGGGAGCTTAGCACGAATGCCAGCACTGCGTTACAATGCTCGACAAGGACTAGTCATTGCCTTCACATTGCGCCTTGTTCTGACCTTCGTGCTAAGCTCTGAAATCTGCATCTTCAAGTAATTTGGGTATATACCTAAGTAAATGACTGCTTCACTTCCGACAAACCCAGTTATAACCAGCAAGCCTGCAAAAGGTATGTTATATTTTTCCGCAACAGGTTTTAGCAATAGCGAAAGCAATAACATCACCGACAATAACATCAAGCTTGTGCTAATCGCCATATTCTATTCCTTGTCTGGTTTTACATTTGGAAAGAGCTCATCCATATCAATACTTGTACCATTACCCTGCACAATTCGCGCATGGCCGCGGTTCAACGCACGCGGGCTTGTTACACCGCAAGAATGCGCGATAATACCCACTTCTTTCACCATATTATTCACATAACTTGTAACACGAACTGCTTTTGTGGGTGGATGTAGACCTTGCTGAAATTTTGGATCATGGGTAGTAATGCCTGTCGGACAGGTATTTTTATTACATTGTAACGCTTGAATACAGCCTAATGAGAACATAAAACCACGTGCACTAGTAATAAAATCAGCACCAATACATAATGCCGAAGCAACAGCAGCAGGCGTAATCAATTTTCCAGATGCAATCACTTTTATACGATCACGCAAACCATATTTATTAAGCATATCAATTAGGGCTGGCAAGCTTTCTCTCAAAGACATACCCACAGAATCAATCAGTGGCATAGGCGCCGCACCCGTTCCGCCTTCTGCACCATCAACAGTGATAAAATCAGGCGCTTCATCAATGCCACGTTTTTTAATGGCGGAAACAAGTCGATCAATCTGCTTAGGCGACCCCATAACCATCTTGAATCCTGTCGGTTTTCCCGTCACATTCCTAACGCGATTGACCATATCAAATAAATCATCGAAACTGTTGATATCAACATGTCTATTAGGGCTGATCGCATCTTTTCCTACTTCGATCCCTCGAATTTTAGCAATTTCTTCAGATACTTTTTCGCCGGGCAAAATTCCCCCTTTACCGGGCTTTGCACCTTGGCTCATTTTAATCTCAAACATTTTCACTTGTGTCTGCGCTGCCACTTCAGCTAGTTTTTCATCATTCAAATTACCATCTAAATCTCGCACGCCATTTTTAGCAGTACCAATTTGAAAAACAATATCTGCACCACCCTCTATATGATAAGGCGATAAACCACCTTCACCCGTATTCATCCAACAGCCCGCTTCTTTTGCGCCAGCAGAAAGTGCTAACACCGCAGGTTTAGATAATGCACCATAGCTCATACCAGAAATATTAAAAATTGAGGCGGTGGTATAGGGGTATTTACAGCTTGCACCGATTGTAACGGGTTTTGCTGGCACAGCATCTTCACCTAACGTGGGAAACATGCAATTCACAAATAGTACACGTCCAGAGCCATTAATATTATCAGTAGAACCAAACGCGACGGTACTATCCACATTTTTAGAGGCACGATATGCCCACGCTCTTTGCGCACGATTAAAAGGTAATTCTTCGCGGTCCATGGCAAAGAAATATTGCCGGAAGAACTCCCCCATGTGTTCGAAAAAGTAACGAAAACGCCCTACAACAGGATAATTACGTCGAATAGTTTGCTGGGTTTGCGTCACATCAATGACATAGGTCACGATTATCCAAAGCAGTAACAGCCCAACAGCCAACACAAAAAGCGTCGCCATGACCTGCATGGCGCCCGTAATAAACTCACCAAACTCTGCTGACAATGTATTCATTTTTACCTAATCCTTCTAACTATCAAATGATGCGTAACATTTACTGTCATTAAATCGACAAATAAAACACTATTTTGTTACACCTTGTATGAACCTACATAAGCCTGTAACCGTGAAGCAAGTTGAGAAATATCATTGCTCGCTTCAGACATTTGCATAGATCCTTCTGCAGTCTGATCGGCCGATTGGCTGATATTAACAATGTTTTTATTAACATTTTCTGCTACTGCATTTTGTTCTTGTGCAGCGGCAGCAATTTTCATATTCATTTCATCTATATTTGCGACCATCGTTGCGATTTCTTCTAATGCCACGCCTGTTTCTTTAACTTTTTTCACACCTTCTTGTGCTTCGGTACAGCCTGTTTTCATTACGCCCACAGCTTGCACAGAACGTGCTTGTAGCTTTTCAATAATTTCTTTAATTTCTTGAGTTGATGATTGTGTTCTACTGGCTAACGTACGCACTTCATCTGCAACCACCGCAAACCCTCTACCATGCTCACCTGCTCTAGCCGCCTCAATAGCCGCATTTAAGGCTAATAAATTAGTCTGTTCTGCAATACCTTGAATAACCGATAACACCGAACCAATACTTTCACTGTCTTGCTCTAGCTCAGTAATAACAGCTGACGCATGTGTCATATTGTCTGCGATACCGACCATGGTATTAATACTTTCTTGCACAACGACTGTACCTTTTCGAGTGAGATCATCCGCTTCTTTTGCAGCTTGCGCACCACTATTAGCACTAGCCGAAACTTCTTGTACAGATGCTGTCATCTGCATCATAGCAGTAGCCACCTGTTCCGTTTCACTACGCTGCTGTATCAACTGTTGATTAGTTTGCTCAGTAATCACCGCCATTTGTTCTGAAGACGCTGCCAATTGATCGGCTGCACCCGAGAATTCTTTGATTGAATTTCTAAAATTACCCAACATGGCATTAATACCTTTTGCCAAGACTTGTGCAATAACGCTTTTACCTGGATCTAAGGGCTGCGTTAAATCAGCCTTGCCTTCTGCCATATCTTTAGCAATATAGGTAACAGATCCTGAACAGTATTGAATCGGATCGGCTATCGAATTTGCAAACCTACGCCCAGCCAACCACGAAACTAAGGCTACTAATATTAATGAAATTGCGCCTATCATCATTAAAAGTTTGGCTTTTTCGGCTATTGCAGCAAAGGCTTCATCAGTATCTACCTCACTTAATATTGCCCAATTAATGCCTGCTATATTAAGCGGAGCATACGCTGATAGCACGGATACACCACGATAATTATCAAAAACTTCAACCCCCTTCTCACCCAACAAGGCTTTTTCGACTCCTACTGTTGCGACTGACTGCAAACCTAATGTCGTCCCTTTTTCACTTATTGTATTAAGTAGCTCTGAATCTAATCCTTTTTCCTTAAATAAGGTTAAATATGCTGATTTATCTTCAATTAGAAAGCGACTTAAACTGCGCATTTTTTTATCTGCACCGACGAGATAGGTTTCGCCTGACGCACCCAAACCTACATCTGTCCATTTTTCACGATAGGTCATAATTTCATTAATACGATCAACTGGCATTTGAAAAATTAATACGCCAATTTTTCTGCCTTTATCAAAAATAGGTGACGCAATAAATGCAGCTTGGTCGTTATAAGAGGGAAGGTATGGTGCAAAATCAGTGATAAAAACACTGTCTGCTGTTGTTTGCTTATTCGCCATCTTGAATGCTTGACCAATACCTGTATTGGCATAAGGGCCATCAATCAACGATGTAGAATAATCCAACTCTTTAAATACGCTGTAAACAATATCACCGGTATTAGGATCCGCTAAGAAAATATCGTAATAACCAAATTTTTGTTGAAAGTCACGGATCGCTGCGTGGTAAACACTATGATAATGAGAATAATCTGATTCATCACCCGTTGAAATTAACGTATCTTTCTCGCCAAGAGGATTATTATTGGCACTGATATATTGGTACTGCAATGCAATGGAATCCAAATCCAGTTTAGATAGTATCGTCTTTATACCTGCATCATGGCCTGTATTTCGACTGGTAAATTTTTCATTAAATTGAGAACTGTAATATTGTTCAAGATTTTGTCTTTCTCTAAAGTTACCTTCGACACCTGACTGATGTCTAAAATCAGAGAAGGATGATCTAAAGTTAATCATCGCATCAATAATCATCCTGTCGTTTGAAAATGTTGTTACCTGATTTTGCAATAACTGATAATAATCTTCTATTTCTGTTTTTTTAGAATCGCGTAAAGCAATTAATTTTTCATTCACCTTATCTTCAATTGCTGAAGAACTAATATGAATCGCTGACCAACTTAATATGGCCCCCACAATAACCGCAGGAATTAATGCTAATAGAATAGATGTCCATCTGATGGTTTTTTTCATTGCTTACTCTCTAAATTAAGAATTACCTTGATACAGTACATAATGTATCGGTTCCTTTCAAAGTAACTTTAAGCAATAATTACGCCACTACATGTTATTCATCTCAAAAACAAATCATAGGCGGGGTTGTCCATTTCTTGCCAATAGGCATAGCCCAAGACATCTAAAAACCGTTGAAATTCTTCCTGCTCGGCATCGACTACCTGTACGCCGACCAATACACGGCCATACGCTGCACCATGATTTCGATAATGAAAGAGGCTAATATTCCAACGTTCACCCATTCGAGTTAAAAATCGCAATAATGCACCCGGTCGTTCAGGGAATTCAAAACGATATAAACATTCGTTTTCAACTTGCGGTGCATGCCCTCCTACCATATGTCTCACATGGAGTTTAGCCATTTCATTATCACTGAAATTGACCCATGAGTAATCCGCTTTTGTTAGGCTATCAAATAACGTTTGGCGTGCCACTTCTCCGCCATTAAGTTGCAGGCCCACAAACACATGAGCATCGCCAGTATCTGCATAACGATAATTAAATTCTGTAATACTATAGCTAGCCAATAACTGACAAAACTGTTGAAAACTACCCGGCTTTTCGGCAATTGTTGCCGCAAATAATACTTCGCGTTGTTCACCTAACTCAGCCCTTTCTGCTACATGACGCAGCCGATCAAAATTGATATTGGCGCCACTATCAATCACCACAAAATGCTGATTACTCACTTTATTCTCAGTAATATATTTCTTAACACCCGCTACCGCGAGTGCGCCTGATGGCTCAGCAATCGATCGAGTATCATCAAAAATATCCATAATGCCAGCACAAAGCTCATCACTGGTGACGGTGATCACATCGTCAACCGTTTCACGGGCCACTCTAAAGGGCTCTTCGCCCACTTGGCGAACCGCGGTGCCATCAGCAAATAAACCAACTTGGTCTAATTCAACACGCTCGCCCGCTTGCATCGCTGCTTTTAAACACGCAGCATCCTCAGGTTCTACCCCGATTACTTTAATATCTGGCCTTGTCGCTTTGATATAAGCAGCCATTCCTGCAATAAGGCCACCACCACCAACAGGGATAAAAATGGCATCAATATGATCATGATGTTGCTCCAATATCTCCATTG
>JALSLH010000059.1 GCA_026988435.1 Methylophaga sp. | reverse complement strand
CGGGGCATTACAGTTGCAAAGTCACGCTCATCTACTGAAAGCAGTGAAAGCTGAGGAGGAGAAGCGGTTTGGCCTTGATGAATAATTAACGATAAAACATCTAAGTTTTCTGCAATAATCGCGCTATAAATTAGCTTTCCAATCAGCTGATCCGTATTTTTCAGATGATTTCGCAGCAAGGCAATATGATCAGTCATTGTTTTGATAGCATGTGAGGAGCCTACAGTTTGAATAGTGTTTATCTCATTTAAAATAACCAGCCTATTCGCCTTCATTAAATATTCATAAGAGGGAAATCCTTCGACTGCTGTCGGTTTGACTAAAGAATGGTAATCATTGAGCCCAAGAAAATATTGATAACGCTGAAGTAACACTGCATGCGCCTTTAATGCTTGATCGCGTGCGGTTTTATTATCAAAAACTGTTTGCCAACAAGATTCTTGCTGGTTGACACAAAAAAGCGCTCCGTCTGGTAGGGCTAATTTTTTATCCTCAGGGTAAGCTTCAAAGCCAAACGTCCCATCACTAAAATCGTATTGCTGTTCTGCTTGCTGCATCGATGCCAAGAGTTGCTGACCGACCACTAATGGATCTTCATCTTCAGCGGCAATAATCCCCAATAAATAGAGATAGGCATCACTACTTTCAGCGGGTTTAGCTTGCTCCAAAAAACTAGCAACCTCAGGATTCAGTTCATCGTCAATTTGTAATAACAATACAGCTACGACACCAAATAAAATAATGCCTATCAATATCTTTTTAAACATTTGCTTATCCTAGATAATACTTAAAGTACATTATCTAAGACAATATTAAAAAGAGCAAATTAACTATTTTTTGCTTGCCATCTCGCCTATAAACTGAGGCTGGGCTAGTTTTCTAGGTGATTTTCTGTTACGATTGCTTGCTCTATTTTAGTTACAAAAACGGTACTTTTTCAAAGGAATTTACTGAAAAAGTGAGTGTTACTTAAGCGGGAGCCTAATGGTTAGTTTAGAAACACCAGTATGTGATTTTGACTTACCGGCAATAGATTTTTCTTTGCCCGGTACTGATGGCAAGATCTGGACACTTGAAGATTGCCGTGGTGAAAACGGCTTATTGGTCATGTTTATCTGTAATCATTGCCCTTATGTAAAAGCGATTCTCGACCGTCTTGTCCGTGATACTAATGAACTAAAACAACTGGGCATCAATACTGTCGCCATCATGTCTAATGATGTAGCTGACTATGAAGAAGACTCTTTCGACAATATGAAGCTTGTCGCAAAACGGCAAGGTTTCACCTTCCCTTATCTGTATGACGAAACACAACAAACTGCCCAAAAATACGGCGCAGTGTGTACCCCCGATTTCTTTGGTTATAACAAAGATCTTCAATTGCAGTATCGCGGCCGTTTAGACGCAAGTCGAAAAGAAGCCGCTGCAACGGATGCACGACGAGACTTATTTGAAGCAATGAAACATGTTGCTGAAACAGGTCGTGGTCCACAAAACCAAATCCCAAGTATGGGTTGCTCAATTAAATGGCGAGCAGCGTAATGAGTGCTTTGCATAGTGTAATGATAAAGTCATTTTATCCTTGTATTGTGCAAAGTGCTCTTTAATTTTTATTTAACTAGGAGAATGTAAAATGGCTACACGTAGACATTTAGCAAATGCTATCCGTGCTCTAACGATGGATGCAGTTCAAAAAGCTAGCTCTGGTCACCCAGGTGCGCCAATGGGTATGGCAGATATCGCTGAAGTATTGTGGAATGACCACATGAACCACAACCCAACAAACCCAGAATGGGCTGATCGCGATCGTTTTATCTTATCTAACGGTCATGGTTCAATGTTAATTTACTCATTGTTGCATTTGTCAGGTTATGACCTGCCTATGTCTTCACTGGCTTCTTTCCGTCAGCTTCACTCGCAATGTGCAGGTCACCCTGAATACGGTTATGCTCCAGGTATTGAAACAACTACAGGTCCTTTAGGTCAAGGCATCACTAATGGTGTTGGTTTTGCGATGGCTGAAAAGCTAATGGCTGACCAATTCAACAAACCTGGCCATGACATTGTTGACCACAACACATACGTGTTCTTGGGCGATGGTTGTTTAATGGAAGGTATTTCTCATGAAGCATGTGCACTTGCTGGTACATGGGGTTTAGGTAACTTAATCGCATTTTGGGATGACAACAATATCTCTATCGATGGTCACATTGATGGCTGGTACACAGATGACACAGTTAAGCGTTTTGAAGCTTACGGCTGGCATGTTGTTTCTGTTGATGGTCACGATGCTGACGCAATCAATGCTGCAATCAACGAAGCTAAGTCTATTAAAGATAAACCTTCAATGATTTGCTGTAAAACAATCATCGGTTTTGGTTCACCAAATAAATCTGGTAGCCATGACTGTCATGGTGCTGCATTAGGTGATGATGAAGTTGCATTAGTTCGTAAAGAATTAAACTGGGATGCTGCTCCATTTGAAATCCCTGCTGACGTTTACGAAGGTTGGGATGCTAAATCTTCAGGCGCTTCTAAAGAAGCAGCTTGGAATGCTAAATTCGACGCTTATGCGAAAGAATATCCAGAATTAGCTGCGGAATTCACACGCCGTATGGCAGGTGACTTACCAGCAAACTGGAAACAAGCAACGGATAAAATCATTGCTGATACTAACGAAGCGGCTGCAAGTTTAGCTTCTCGTCAAGCATCACAAAAAACAATCGCTGCTTTAGCGCCTGTTTTACCTGAATTCTTAGGCGGCTCTGCTGACTTAACAGGTTCTAACTTAACAAGCTGTGATAGCTTCAAACACGTATCAGGCAAAGAGCCAGGTAACTACATCTCTTACGGTGTGCGTGAGTTTGGTATGTACGCAATCATGAACGGTATGGCACTACACGGTGGCTTAATTCCATTCGGTGGCACATTCCACATGTTCTCTGACTATGCTAAAAGTGCGTTCCGCATGGCTGCATTGATGAAAATCCGTACTATTGCTGTTCTTACTCATGACTCTATCGGTCAAGGTGAAGATGGTCCAACTCATCAACCAATCGAAAACACATCTGCAATGCGTTATATCCCTAATATGGATGTATGGCGTCCTGCTGATTCTGTTGAAGTTGCGGTTGCATGGACATGCTCTGTTGAACGTAACGATGGTCCTTCAGCGTTAATCTTAAGTCGCCAAGGTATCCCTGGTCGTAGCCATGATGCTGCTGATTTTGATGCAATGCGCAAAGGTGCATATGTATTAGTAGAAGCTAAAGGTGCGGCTGATGTCATCCTTATCGGTACGGGTTCTGAAGTTGATTTAGCGGCTAAAGCTGCTGAAGCATTAGCTGCTGACGGAATCAATGCTCGTGTTGTTTCTATGCCATCTACAAACGTGTTTGATCGTCAAGACCAAGCCTATAAAGATAGCATCTTAACGCCAGGCGTTAAACGTGTTTCTGTTGAAGCCGGTGTGACTGACTTCTGGCGCAAGTATGTTGGACTAGAAGGTGGAACTGTTGGTATCGATACATTTGGTGAATCAGCACCAGGTGGCGTATTAATGGAACACTTCGGCTTTACAGTTGAAAACGTCGTTAAAGTCGTTAAAGAAACTATCTAGTTTCAAGCTTCAACTAACGAAGAAAAGCAAAAGCCAGTGGACAAAAGTTCACTGGCTTTTTGTTTATTATTTCCTCAAAACATTTAAGTATAAATAAAGCTTATCAAAGACATAAAAACCTTTGAGTTTTATTTATAGTTAAGATCATTTAAACTCAAACTATGCCGAAGGAAATAGGTTCTGGATAAACTAACGTGAAAGAGGGCGTTAGTTTGATTTTATAAATTTTATTAGAAGAGACATTATGACAATTAAAGTAGGTATTAACGGTTTTGGCCGTATTGGCCGTATGGCATTTCGTGCTGCAGCAAAAGACTTTAAAAATATTGAAGTAGTTGCAATCAACGATTTATTAGATCCTGAATATTTAGCATACATGCTGCAATATGACTCAGTTCACGGTCGTTTTGACGGTGATGTCTCTGTTAAAGATGGTAACTTAATCGTCAACGGCAAAACAATCCGTATTACTGCAGAGCGTGATCCTGCTGATCTTAAATGGGGTGAAGTAGGTGCAGACTTAATTATTGAGTGTACCGGCTTCTTCTTAACCAAAGATTCTTGCCAAGCGCATTTAGATGCCGGCGCGAAAAAAGTAGTTCAATCTGCTCCTTCTAAAGATGACACACCGATGTTCGTTTATGGCGTAAATGATGAGCAGTACAAAGGTGAAGCAATCGTTTCAGCAGCATCATGTACCACTAATGCTCTAGCACCTGTTGCTAAAGTGTTAAACGACAATTTTGGCATCGTAAAAGGCTTAATGACAACCGTTCATGCTGCAACAGCAACACAAAAAACAGTTGATGGTCCTTCAATGAAAGATTGGCGCGGTGGTCGTGGTATTTTAGAAAATATCATCCCATCTTCAACCGGTGCGGCTAAAGCAGTAGGTAAAGTATTACCAGAATTAAATGGTAAATTAACCGGTATGGCTTTCCGCGTACCTACATCTGATGTATCAGTTGTTGATTTAACCGTTCAGTTAGATAAAAGCACTACCTACGATAATATTTGTGCCGCTATGAAAACAGCATCTGAAGGCTCAATGAAAGGCGTTCTTGGTTACACAGATGAAAGCGTTGTTTCAACAGATTTCCGTGGTCATCCTGCGCCTTCAAACTTTGATGCAGGCGCCGGTATCGCACTAGATGGCACATTCGTGAAAGTGGTTGCTTGGTATGATAATGAATATGGTTATACATGCAACATGATGCGTTTAGTTGAGCTTGTTGGTAAATAAGCTTCGACTCAAATGTAGATATTAATTAAGGCTTCTTCATCGTTTGAGGAAGCCTTTTTTGTTTTATAGCTAGCCGCACTACTGTGGTAATGAAATAAACAAGAAAGAGTTAAAGAGGAAACACCCATGTCCGTAATTAAAATGTCTGACTTAGAGTTAGCAGGAAAACGCGTATTAATTCGCCAAGATTTAAATGTACCATTAAAAGCTGGAGTGGTAACAGATGACACGCGTATTCGTGCATCATTACCCACTATCAAGATGGCACTTAAAGCGGGTGCTAAAGTTATGATTATGTCGCATCTTGGTCGACCAACAGAAGGTGAGTTTGATCATCAATATTCATTAGCTCCTGTCGCCAATTATTTATCTGCATTATTGGGACAAACGGTACGTTTAGAACAAAATTGGTTAGAAAACGACCAAATAAAAATGAATGATGGCGAGATTGTTCTGTGTGAGAATGTTCGTTTTAATGTTGGTGAGAAAAAAGATGATGAGGCCTTGTCAAAACGTATGGCAAGCTTATGTGACATTTATGTAATGGATGCCTTTGGTACAGCGCATCGCGCTCAAGCCTCAACACATGGCGTTGCAAAATATGCACCTATTGCCTGTGCTGGCCCATTGTTAGCAGGAGAATTAGATGCATTAGGCAAAGCTTTAGATAACCCTGCTCGCCCAATGGTAGCCATTGTCGGCGGCTCTAAAGTCTCAACCAAACTAACCGTTTTAGAATCATTATCAAAAATTGTTGATCAGCTTATTGTTGGTGGCGGTATCGCCAATACTTTTATTGCGGCGGCAGGTCACAATGTGGGTAAATCGCTCTATGAACCTGACTTAATTGATACCTGTAAGAAATTAACGAGTGATGCCCGAGCAGATGACAGAGATATTCCCGTTCCAACCGATGTAGTGTGTGCCAAAGAATTTTCAGAAACAGCAGATGATACATTAATGAATGTGGATCAAGTTGCGGATGATGATATGATTTTTGATATCGGTCCTAATTCTGCGGCTGAACTTGCAAAAATCATTAAAAATGCCGGTACAATAGTTTGGAATGGCCCTGTTGGCGTATTTGAGTTTGACCAGTTCGGCGAAGGCACTAAAGCGATTGCCATGGCGATTGCAGAATCAGATGCCTTTTCAATTGCCGGTGGTGGCGACACACTAGCTGCGGTTTCAAAGTATAATATCAGTGATGATGTGTCGTATATTTCAACTGGTGGCGGTGCCTTTTTAGAGTTTTTAGAAGGCAAAGTGCTTCCTGCTGTAGCGATGCTTGAATCTCGCGCTTGATTTTATTTGTTGGTATATTAAGGAGACTGTCCGTTGGCAGCCATAAGAAGAAGAACCAAAATTGTTGCAACCTTAGGCCCGGCAACTAATACACCCGAACTCCTAGATGCCATTATCGAGGCAGGTGTTGATGTTGTACGTCTTAATTTTTCTCATGGCGATCCTAACGAGCACCTCGCTCTTGCCGAAACTGTACGAAACCGCGCACGAGCTTATGGCCGCCAAGTGGGTGTGCTTGCTGATATGCAAGGCCCTAAAATTCGTATCGCTCGCTTTGCAGATGGCAAAATAAACCTTGAAGTAGGCGCAGCATTTGTTCTAGATGCAGGGCTTGACTCAGATGCGGGTAACATTGAACAAGTCGGCATCGATTACAAACAATTACCCCATGATGTAAAGCGTGGTGATACTTTATTGCTAGATGATGGTCGCGTTGTACTTTGGGTTGAGCAAGTTGAAGATCAGCGTATTTCCTGTCGTGTTGTTGTCGGTGGTGTTCTTTCTAATAATAAAGGGATTAATCGACAAGGCGGCGGATTATCGGCAGATGCACTGACTGAAAAAGATAAAAAAGACATTATCACTGCCGCTGAAATGAAAGCTGATTATGTAGCGATCTCTTTTCCTCGTAGCGCAGAAGATATTAACTATGCCCGTCAGCTATTGCGTGATGCCGGTGGTCATGGCGGTATTATTGCTAAAATCGAACGGGCAGAAGCGCTCGATGTGCTCGATGAAATTATCATTGCCTCTGATGCTGTAATGGTGGCGCGTGGTGACTTGGGTGTTGAAGTCGGTGATGCCGCACTGCCGCCCATTCAAAAGAAAATCATTGAACGTGCACGCAAGCTTAATCGTGTTGTAATTACAGCAACTCAGATGATGGAGTCGATGATTACCAATGCCATTCCTACGCGAGCTGAAGTTTTTGACGTAGCGAATGCGGTATTAGATGGCACAGATGCGGTAATGCTGTCAGGTGAAACAGCCGTAGGCGCTCATCCCGTAAAAGTAATTGAATCCGTTGACCGTATCTGTCTTGAAGCCGAACAACAACGTGAAATTAGAGTATCACGCCACCGTATGGACTCTCAGTTTGAGCGTATGGATGAAGCCATTGCCATGGGTGCGATGTATATGGCTAATCACCTCGATGTTAAAGCGATTGCAGCCTTAACAGAAACGGGCACAACACCACTATGGATGTCACGAATAAGCTCTGGCATTCCTATTTTTGCATTAACACCTCATGTCGCAACACGGCGAAAAGTCACTTTATACCGCGGTGTTTATCCTGTTAGCTTCACCGTTGATCACAATGACCATGCCTCACTCAATAAAGAGGCGGTCGATGAGTTGCAACGTCGTGGCGTCGTGCGTGATGGCGATATGGTTATTATCACTAAAGGTGATTTAGAGATTCAAGGAAGTACCAATGCGCTAAAATTAGTTCGCGTTGGTGATATGGTGGAACCTAAAAACATATAAAGAGACCTTTGCACGAGTCGTCTTTTCCGCCATGCCGGCGTTAAAAATAGTCAAAGAATTAGCCATTCTCGTGAATGGCAGCTTAAATATATTCAAAGGAAATCGTAAATTTGATATCTCTTGAGATGATTATCCTTTTTTTCTCAACATCCCTCGCTTTAGCATTGGTGCCCGGCCCTGATAATATTTTTGTTTTGACACAATCTGCTCTCCATGGCCGAAACGCCGGCCTTTTAGTTACTCTCGGTCTATGCACTGGATTACTAATACACACAGCGCTTGTTTCATTAGGTGTGGCAGTCATTTTTCAAACATCAACGCTGGCATTCACATTATTAAAAATGGTGGGGGCAAGTTATATGCTCTATCTTGCTTGGCACGCCTTCAGCTCCAGCACAGCTAAGATGAGTGAATTCGGACAAACAGGCATTAATTCTGGCAAACTTTATTTTCGTGGTGTGATAATGAACCTTACCAATCCGAAAGTAGCGATCTTTTTCTTGGCGTTTCTTCCTCAATTTGTTGATCCCGCTAGGGGCCCAATAACAATACAAATGTTAATATTGGGAGGCTTATTCATCATTGCGACCTTATTAATTTTTGGTAGCATCGCTTGGTCTGCTAGTTTTCTTGGTGAATGGCTAAAGAGTTCGACAAAAGCTCAAATAATAATGAACCGCATAGCAGGGATGATATTTCTAGGCTTAGCCCTTAGGCTTATTATATACCCGTGACCATTCAATCTGTAGATTTCAGAGTTTAGCACAAGCGTCAGAGCAAGGCGCAATGTGAAGACAATGACCAGTCCTTGTCAAGCATTGCAACGCAGCGCTGGCGTTTGTGCTAATCTCCCACAGGGCAAGAGAATAAGCCACACTCTTCGTCGTTTTAAAGTCTTAAATTATGCCTACATGGATGTAGGTAAGTAGAGCAACGCAGGAGCAGTTGCCGAGAATGACTAATTCTGCGACTTTATGCCTAGAATAGTATGGCTTCTTCTCATGCTGAATTCTGCAGATTGAATGGTCACGGGTATAAGTGAGCCTTAATTAAACTATTAGAAGAGATCGATCATCATGATTGAAAAGATAAGCCATAAGTTTCATTTTAAACACGAAACACATAAAGAAACCTTATTAAAATTTGTGGCGCTGGTCTCCATTCTTGTGGCTTATTTTTTATATATGAGTTGGAAATACGATGCGGCTACAGGCTTTGACGTTGCGCTATTAACATGGAGCTTTTTTGTGCTATGCACACCCGTCGCTGATGGTGGTTTTATTCTTGCCTTTCCAATTAGGCTGTTATTTAAAATAAAAATGTCCTATACGCAGGTTGTTTTATGGTTTGTTGCCATTGGAATTAACGCATTTATGTTATCAACGAACCCTGATGCGTATGATTTGACCTTTTTAACTCAACTATTAAAGCATATTCTTACCGTACCTTATCCCTATTGGAGCATTTTAATTATCAGTGCATTAGGTACTTTTTTATCGATTTTCTTTGGTGATGAGATGATGGATGTTACCACTCATAAAGAAAGGAAATTCAGCCAACACCATGGATTTAAGTATCGAACTATTCTTGTTTTAGGCCTTGGCGTGTTGACAGTGCTTGCGTATTATTATTTGTTAAATAGCCTGAATATTGTCTTGCCCGAATAAACATTTCTCAACACCAAGAGAGGTGAAATAATCCGACATTCGAAGTACGCGTATTCTCTGAGTATTAGAAAAATGCACTCACTAAGAAATGATAATATTGAGTGCTATGTGCATAGAATACTTACTCGCCAAGCCTTAGCTCGAGCACTTAATCATGAACAAAAATCTTAGTTATTTAGCAAAAGCACGTAATAAGGTAAACTATGTCTTTAATTTAATTGAGAATAGAATGTGCAACAGTTAATCGCTATTGCTGGAGGAGGAGCATTAGGTGCAGTATTGCGCTTTTTAATGTCTTCTCATGTCTACCGGATTTTTGGTAAAGACTTCCCCTATGGCACGTTGTCAGTGAATGTTTTAGGCTCATTTTTAATGGGACTATTTTTCATCTTAATTGTCGAGCGAGGCATGCTTTCTGGAGAATGGCGTAGCATCATTATCGTCGGGTTTTTAGGCGCATTTACTACCTTTTCAACGTTTTCAATTGAAACCTTAACCTTATTAGAATCTGGCGAGTTAAGTCGCGCCGCTCTAAATATCTTTTTAAGCGTAGCTCTTTGCCTTGTCGCAACATGGCTCGGTCTAGTAATGGGAAGACAATTATGACTCATGAAATAACAATGGTACGGATCTACCTTTCTGAAGGCCGCGACCATTTTGAACGAATCGTAACGTGGTTGCATGATGATGGCCGAGTGCAAGGTGTATCAGTGTTTCGCGCTATTGAAGGTTTTGGTAAAAATCGACAGCTCAAAACATCTTCATTAATGGATTTGTCGTTAGAATTACCTGTTGTTATCGAATTTTTTGGTGCTAAAGACATGATTGAAGATGTACTTAAGCAAATAAAAACAAAAGTGGAAGTTGATCATATCGTCAGCTGGCCAGCACAAACCGGAATATAAAATGTTAGACCCAAAATTATTACGAAATGAACCTGAAAAAGCGGCTGAGCAACTAGCGCGCCGTGGCTACACATTAGATTTAGCCTTGCTTGACTCATTAGAGCAAGAACGCAAACAAGCGCAAGCTGATGCTCAAAGCTTGCAAACAGAACGCAATAGTCGCTCAAAAATGATCGGCAAAGCTAAAGCGGCAGGCGAAGATATTGCTCCTTTGTTAGCTGAGATTGAAGACTTAGGGGCAAAACATAAGGCGGCTGAAACACGCCTAGCTGAAGTTTTACAAAAACTCACAGATGTCGCGATGGAGCTGCCTAATATTCCTCAAGATGATGTGCCTGCCGGTAAAAGCGAAGATGATAATGTCGAAATATCTCGTTGGGGCGAACCAAAGACATTTGATTTTGAACCAAAAGATCATGTTGATTTGGGTGAATCACTTAGTGGTGGAATGGACTTTGAAACTGCTGCTAAAATCAGCCAAGCACGCTTTGTAACGTTGCAAGGCCCACTGGCTAAGCTGCATCGTGCATTAACCCAGTTTATGTTGGATATGCATACGCAAGAGCATGGCTACACTGAAACTTATGTGCCTTATTTAGTGAACAGTGATTCACTGCGTGGTACAGGGCAATTGCCTAAGTTTGCTGAAGATTTATTTGCCATTAAAGATACTGATTTATATCTGATCCCAACGGCTGAAGTGCCTGTAACCAATATCGTGCGCGATACTATTTCAACAGATAAACAATTACCTTTGAAATATGTAGCGCACACACCGTGTTTTCGGAGTGAAGCGGGCTCATATGGTCGCGATGTACGTGGTTTGATCCGCCAGCATCAATTTGAGAAAGTAGAATTAGTGCAAATTGTTCGCCCAGAAGAATCTAATGCGGCACATGAAGCGCTAACTGGACATGCAGAAACTATTTTGCAAAAATTGGAACTACCTTATCGGAAAGTTATCTTATGTATGGGTGATCTTGGTTTTTCTTCAAGTAAAACGTATGATTTAGAAGTCTGGCTACCAAGCCAAAAAACCTATCGTGAGATTTCATCGTGTAGTAATTTTCAAGACTTCCAAGCACGACGTTTGCAAGCCCGCTGGCGCAACCCAGAAACAAATAAACCGGAGTTAGTACACACTATCAACGGCTCTGGCTTGGCAGTGGGCCGAACACTTTTAGCCGTAATGGAAAATCATCAAGACGAGCAGGGACGTATTCATATCCCCGAAGCATTACAACCTTATATGAACGGACAGGAATTTATCGGTGCTTGAGTTTACTCTTTTACAAAAGATTCTAATCAGTGTTATTCCCATTATATTTGCAATCACAGCACATGAAGTTGCTCATGGCTGGGTAGCTATGAAGTTAGGCGATCGTACTGCACAGATGATGGGGCGTTTAACGCTTAACCCTATTAAACATATTGATCCCATCGGCACTATTTTAGTGCCAGGCATGCTGCTAGCAATTGGCGGGTTTATGTTTGGTTGGGCAAAACCTGTGCCCGTGACATTTCAAAATTTACGCCACCCCAAAGCTGATATGGCATGGGTCGCCCTAGCGGGGCCACTTGCCAATTTATTTATGGCGATTATTTGGGGAGCAATCACTAAATTAGGTGTCGTCTTATATAAATCTGATATTGCCCTTGGTGAACCCATGTTTTATATGGGCATTGTCGGCGTGCTTTCTAATGCGATGCTAATGATGTTAAATCTTCTACCGCTCCCCCCTTTGGATGGCGGGCGGATTTTAGTCAGTCTATTGCCCGGACCTTTATCTTGGAAAGTAAGTCGAATTGAACCTTATGGTTTTTATATTCTATTAGCATTAATTTACTTCGGCGTGCTTTCTTTAATTCTATGGCCTTTGATTAGCTTATTTCTAGCGCTGGTTGAAGCCTCATTTTATTTACCCGATAACTTTTTTACTATTTATAGTAATCGCCTTTTTAGATAAGGCTTAAGGAGAACTTTTTGGATACGGTAGCTTTACAATCTCGTCGCATCGTTTCGGGCATGCGCCCAACGGGGAGATTACACCTCGGCCATTATCATGGCGTATTAAAAAACTGGATCAAACTACAGCATGAATTTGACTGTTTCTTTTTTGTAGCTGACTGGCATGCGCTAACCACGCATTATGAAGAAAGTGGCATTATTGAAGACAGTGTTTGGGACATGGTGATTGATTGGATCGCCGCCGGCATCGAGCCTTCTGCGGTGTCGCTCTTTCTGCAATCGAAAGTGCCTGAACATGCTGAATTACATTTATTGTTGTCAATGATGACGCCGATCTCATGGTTGGAGCGCGTGCCAACTTATAAAGATCAACAAGAAAAACTTAAAGAAAAAGACCTGTCGACGTATGGTTTCTTAGGATACCCCTTATTACAAAGTGCCGACATTTTGATTTATCGCGCTGGCCAAGTGCCTGTTGGTGAAGATCAAGTGGTGCACGTTGAATTAACTCGCGAAGTGGCACGTCGTTTTAACCATATTTATGGCCGCGAAGCTAACTTTGAACTAAAAGCAGAAGAAGCGATTAAAAAAATGGGTAAAAAGAATGCAAAGCTGTATTCAAATTTACGCCGCGCTTACACCGAACAAGGTGATGCCGAAGCCTTAGAAACTGCTCGTGCATTATTAAAAAGCCAACAAAACTTAGCCTTAGGTGATACCGAACGTTTATTCGGTTATCTTGAAGGTGGTGGTAAAGTGATTTTGCCTGAGCCTCAAGCACTACTCACGCCAGCAGCTAAAATGCCAGGATTAGATGGCCAGAAAATGTCTAAATCATATGGTAATACAATTGCCTTGCGTGAGTCAGAAGCGTCAATCACTGAAAAGCTCAAAAAAATGCCGACTGATCCTAGTCGTGTCCGACTCACTGATCCGGGTGAGCCAGATAAATGCCCTGTTTGGCAGCTGCATGAAGTCTATTCATCTGCCGACCAAAAACAATGGGTTCAAGAAGGCTGCCGTAGTGCAAGCATTGGCTGCTTAGAATGCAAAGGTCCTTTAATTGATTCTATTTGTGCTGAATTGAAACCGATTCGTGAACGTGCAGAAGAATTAAGTCGTCACCCTGAAGATGTACGCCGCATTATTCAAGACGGCAATGAAGCAGCACGGGAAGTGGCACAAGATACCTTGGAAGAAGTGAGAGAGGCAATGGGGCTGAGTTATAAATAAACCGCCTCGCCTTGAACTTATCGTCTAAAATGGAAACAGCAAATTTTATTAATGTTGATCTAGAGCTTAGCTCAGATAATGATTTATCTTTGATCGCTAGTGAACTAAAAGGTCGCGTATTCATCCTTGATGAAGGGTTCACTGGCTCAGAATTTAGTTTACGTTTTGAATGTAGTTTAAATGAAACCCAGCCTGAGCCTGTTTTAAAAGAATTTATCAAATTAATTCGCACCCTATCTGACGAGGCTATGGCTTTGCTTGGTTCTACAACACAGAAAATCGTTGATATTGGTTTCGACAGTGGAAACCAATATCAGTTTACAACACGTATTTCAAATGCCGTATTGAATGAATTATCATCTTTAGGTTTTGAAATAGTTATCACTATTTATCCAATAACTGAATAAATAGTTAATATCCACAATCATGTCGGGAGACAACAAAATGGCAGAACGAATTCAAAAAGTATTAGCGCGCGCAGGTTACGGTTCACGTCGCGGTCTTGAACAAATGATTAAAGATGGACAGATCACCGTTAATGGCGAACAGGCTAAACTGGGTGATAAAATTGAAATGGGCGATACCATTCGCTTGCAAGGTGGAAAACCGCTTTCACCTAAACGTTTATGGCAACAACCACAACAAGTGATGCTTTATAACAAGCCTGTCGGTGAAGTTTGCACTCGCAATGACCCTGAAGGTCGTCGAACTATTTTCCAAGCACTACCTTCGCCTGAAGAAGGTCGCTGGGTCAGTGTAGGTCGTTTAGATATTAATACCAGTGGTTTAATCATTTTAACAACGGATGGTGAATTAGCGAATAAACTAATGCATCCATCTAACGAGATGGATCGTGAGTACGCTGTGCGCGTTTTAGGTGAAGTCACATCTGAAATGATGCAAAACCTACGAGATGGTGTCGAATTAGAAGATGGTAAAGCACACTTTGCTGATATTCAAGAAGCCGGCGGTGAAGGTGCGAATCATTGGTATCACGTCGTTATCCAAGAAGGTCGTAATCGTGCTGTTCGGCGATTATGGGAAAGCCAAGGCGTGCAAGTCAGTCGGTTAATGCGAGTACGTTACGGTACCGTGATTATTCCGAAGCAATTGAAAATGGGCAAGTGGTCCATGCTCGAAGGCAAAGATTTAGAACGGCTTTATGAATCTGTTGACTTACAAGCCAATGAACTTGAAAAAGTAGGTCGAGCACAACGTGATAAAAAGCTTCGTCCGATCAAAACGGCTAAAGCTCCGGCACGACAAAAAACAGACAATAAATCATATAAAGGCAAACGTTCGCCTCGTATTCGAGGGCGTTAATTATTTCTTAAAAATGCGGGGCTTTTTAAGCGCTTACAACAGCTTGATTTCGCCCTGCTTTTTTCGCTTTATATAATGCACTATCAGCACGAGAAAATAACGCTTCACCCTTTTCACCATGCTTTAATTGGGCCACGCCTAAGCTGACAGTAAAACCAAATGTTCGTGAGCCATCATTACAATTTAATTGCGAAATGGCAATGCGGATACGCTCAGCAACTAACAATGCAGCCTTACTATCTGTATTACTTAAAATCAATGCAAATTCTTCACCGCCATATCTAAAAGCAATATCACTTGCGCGCATTGAGTCCGTTAATGATTTTGCTAGCATCTTAAGCGCCAAGTCGCCACCGCTATGTCCGTATGTGTCGTTTACTGCTTTGAAGAAATCAATATCTAACATCACTAATGACATTGGGGCATGTTGACGCTGGGCTAAATCAATTTCACGTTTAAGACTATTATCGAACGCGCCTCGGTTATTTAAGCCTGTTAACTTATCTTGTAATGCCGCGGCCTGTGCTTCACGATAAAGCAAACAGTTACGCAATGGATACACTAACTTGCATAAAAAATCTTCTAATAATTGTGTATCAGAATCGGTAAATTTTTTACTTCGTGTTAACGTTAACTCACCTAACCAATCTCCATTCATCTCTAAACGATAATGGCAAGAGTGATGGCTACGACTACCCGTGTTAAATTCACAATGAGAACTTTGATTTTGATAGTGCAGGCTATCATAAGCCAATACTTTATTTATTTCAGTATGAAACAACTCAATTACCGTATCGATTTCTAATGTTGTTTGTAATATTGCAGGAAGTCTTGCCGCCATCTCTTCAGCACTGTTAGGCGCATCTTGCGTAAGATTAAAATCAATTGCATGGCTATGTTTGCCAACCAAAGATAACTTTGCTGTTTCTGTGGGTAGTTGATTTTCCATTTTGCATATCCTCAAGTTCTAGTTCACTATAACTAGTTCTTAAGCGATTATCATGCCAAAACAGTATTTCACTTAAATATCAGCGTATTACGGTATAGATGCCGATAAATTGACGGACTATTGTGCAGAAAGACATTGCCCCGTTTCTGCAAGGCTATCTCTTCCCATTAAATAAAGGTATGTTGGCACAACATCATCTGGTAGGGGCAGTGAGTTTGGGTCTATTCCTGGAAAGGCGCGGGCATAAAGCATTGTTTGCACCGGTCCAGGTATCACACAATTCACTCGTAACCGCCCTTCACTTTCAAATTCATCTGCCAATTGCTTGCTTAACGTTTCAATGCCCGCCTTTGCTACACCATAACCCGCCCAATAGGCTTTATCTTTATAATCATCCGTCGTAAAAATGATCGCACTCTGTTGTTGCTGTCTAAGCAGAGTGACGCATGCACGTGTCAATAAATAAGGTGCCGTAAGGTTAATGTGGAGCGTGTCGAACCATGTGGCCGTATTTTGATTTTCAAAAGATGCGATCTGCCCCAAGGCGGCAGCACAGTGCACCAGGCCATCTAAACGAGCAAAGTTTTCAGCAATATTACTAGCTAATGTTTCATAATCCGTAACACTTGCGCCAAGTAAATCCAATGGATAAATGGCTGGAGTTTTACCACCATCGGCTTCGATCTCGTCATAAACCTTTTCTAGTGCTTTAATATTTTTATCGAGTAAAATAACGGTAGCACCATGTCTAGCATAAGATTTAGCCACAGCCGCACCGATGCCATCTCCTGCCCCAGTCACAAGAATAACGTTATCAACAAGAAGATCGACGGGAGCAGAATAGTTCATTTATATTAATTCGGGATTAAAAGTGAGTAGTATACTCGTTATCGTTGAAAATGCAGTTTTATAGTGTGCATAATGGTCACGGGTATATACCTTAAGGCGTGTCTAGTAATAGCTTTGCACAATTTTCGCCGTTACGAATGGTACCCTCTAAGGTTGCAGGGTAATTATTGGCAACATAATCACCCGCCAGCCATAAACCTGAAATATCTGTTTTACACTCTGGGCGCTGTTTTTCAATACCTACCGTACAGGCAAATGTTGCACGTTTTTCACGGATCACAAAGCCTTGCTGTGCATGCCTGGGCATGGCAGGAAACATTTCATGCACTTCTTTACACACCAAGTCTATCAACTCATCTTTTGCCATTTTTTCATGTTTGCCTGGTGCGCTAATAACCACCGCCATTAAACCTGGAGTTTGCTCGCTACGATCAAAGATCCACTGGCTTACTGTGCCTGACATACCCAGCATTAAGGCCGTTAAACGGGTGTCAGTGGCATACTGTAAATACACTGTGCAGATTGGGTATTCTAACGGTGAATGATGCTCCATATGAGCTGATAGTAATTTCTTACTTTGTGACAGATTTGTTGCGACTATAATATTGTCGGCTTGCAAATTAGCACCCTGATCAGTGATAGCTCCCGCTATTTTACCGTTTTTAATCACAAGCTCTTTCACTCGGGTTTGTAGGCTGATTGTACAGCCCTGCTGCTGAATATAATTTGCAGCCACTTTGGGAAATAAATCGCCTAATGGTTGGCGAGGAATAAGTGAGTCTGCGGCAGATTTTCCCTTACCCAAGCTATCTCGAAGCACAATGGCTAGTAAATGTGCCGATGCTTCTTCTATTGGTGTGTTTAATGTGGCTAGGCATAGCGGCTCCCACAATTGCTTAACTAATCGCTTTGACTGATTAGATTGATGTAACCACTCACTTACACTTAAATCATTTTCAGATAGCAACCTTGTAATACTTAACTGTAATTGTACTACTTGTTTTAGCCCTGACACTCCTGCGCTTGCGGCAAGATTCCATGCTAAAGATAACGGCCAAGGCAAATATGATTTGCTCGACAAAAGCAATGGAGGATAATCCGTATCGTGGATTGTGATATCCATTGCTTGGCGGTGAAATACATCATTCGTATCAATACCTATCGACTGCATCATTGCCAACATTCGGTCATAAGCACCGATCATTAGATGCTGGCCATTATCAATGGTCAAATCTTGCCATGATGAATTTCGTGCTCGGCCGCCAAGCTGTTTAGCCGATTCGACTAAATGAACTGGTTGCCCCCGCTGCACACAAGTAATCGCGGCAGCAAGACCGCTCCACCCCCCACCGATGATAAGTGTTGTCACTTAAATCGCTTTTGCTTGCGTGCTGTTCGCCACGCGATCCATAGCTTTCTGAGAGGCGTTAACGAAACGCGGTGCTGCATCACTTTGAAACCATCATTTTCGATTTCATCTAACGTCGCCTCATAAATTGCCGCCATAATTAAACCTGTTCGTTGGCTGTAACGATCACCGTCCGGTAGCGCATCCATGGCCTGTTGATAGTATTGTCGTGCTCGTTCGGTTTCAAATTTAAGATAAGCGATTAATTCATCACTAGACTTTAAATCTAAGATATCTTCTTTTTTTATATTAAACTTCTGTAAATCTTCTTGAGGCAAATAAATTCGACCTCGCTCCGCATCTTCACGTACATCTCGAATAATATTAGTCAGTTGTAATGCCATTCCAAGATTTTCTGCATATTTAAGCGTATTTCGGTCTTGATAGCCGAAGATCTCAACAGATAACAAGCCAACAACACTGGCCGCACGATGACAATATAAGGCGAGATGTTTAAATTCTTGATATGAAAATTGGTCTAAATCCATTTCCATACCATCAATGATTTCCATAAAATATTCTTCATGCAAATCAAAGTTCTTTATCGCCGTCTGCAAAGCTTTGCCTACAGGATGTGTCGCTTCACCTTTAAAGGTTTGAGCAATTTCAAAACGCCACCATTCTAGTTTTTTTCGGGCAACATCAGCATCGCTTATTTCATCAACAGCATCATCCACCTCTCGGCAAAAGGCATACAATGCAATAATCGCTTGTCGTTGTTTTTCGGGCAAGAATAAAAAACTATAATAAAAGCTCGAACCGCTTTTCGACGCTTTATCCTTGCAATATTCATCTGGCGTCATCGTTGTAAGCGCTCCACAATTTTCCCTTGCTGTAAGTGTGATTCAATAATTTCATCAATATCTTCCTTGCTTTGATATTGATACCATGTACCCTCAGGATAAATGACCATCATTGGACCTAAGGCGCACCGATTTAAGCAACCCGCATTATTAACACGCACCTTTTTGAGCTTTAATTCTTTTACCCGCTGCTTAGCATAATCACGCAAAGACTGCGCATCATGTTGCTGACAATACTCTCTGCCATCATCTCGCTCATGGGTACAAAAAAATAAATGATATTTATAAATGTCTTTCATAGGTAAAAGGATAACGGATAAACGCTGCCAGACAAACAAAATAGTCAAAATTAACCACTATTAGGGATAGAAATAAACTCAAGACAGTGATTAACTTGTCGATATCCGTGATATAGCTATAAGAAAAAAAAGATAGTTATCGGTATGATACTGGCAATACCTTATAAGTTGACATAAATGAACCTGATTTTAACCCTACTTATTATTAGCTGCTTATTTCTTATTATCTGGATAATTCATTTACACCGGAAAATAAGACCTCAAAACATAGCGGATAAATTACTACTTAAAAGTGAGCGGCGCTTTCAGTCGCTATTAGAAAGTATTCCTAACATTTCTGTTCAAGGCTATGACCGAGATCGTCGCGTTGTATTTTGGAATAAAGCCAGTGAAAAACTCTATGGCTATAGTAAAGAAGAAGCTATGGGCCAATTAATTGAAGACTTAATTATTCCTGATGAAATGAAAAGTGTCGTAATCGAAGGCATTACTGATTGGATGTCTGGTGGCCCAGTAATTCCTTCGGCAGAGTTAACACTAAAAACTAAAGGCGGTCAGATTGACGTCTATTCTAGCCACGTTATGCAATATGATAGGAATGGTAACCCTGAAATGTATTGCATTGATATTGATCTAACGGCTCGTAAACAAGATGAAGAGGCATTAAGACAAAGCGAACAAGGATCTCGTGCCATTATTGAAGCTTCACCTATACCTTTTGCACTTCACTCCAGCCAAATGACACCCGTCTTCCTCAATAAAGCATTTATCGCTTTATTTGGATATAACTTAGCAGACATCCCCAATCATGACACATGGAAGGATAGGGCTTATCCCGAGAAAGAATACGGTGTGCAAATAGGATTAATTTGGCAACAGCGTCTCGAAGATTGCATAAAAAGTGGCTCCGCCTTTGAACCCCTTGAAATTACAATATGCTGTAACAATGGCGAATTTAAAACCGTTATGGCTCAAGCCTCTCTTCTTTTCAATGCCATTGATAGCGATATATTAATTAGCTTTTATGACATCACAGAACGAAAAAAATTAGAAGAAGAACGAATATTGACTACAACCATACTCCAGCAAACTAGTGAGGGTATGCTGACAACCGATGCAGAAAAAATCATTACATCAGTTAACCCTGCCTTTTGTGAGCTCACCGGTTATTCTGAAGATGAGGTTATAGGCGAGCCTTCTCTACTATTTATGACAGATAGGCATGATGCCGCTTTTTATATTGAAATGAATGCGGAGCTTGATCGCACCGGAAAATGGCAAGGTGAAGTTTGGAACAAACGGAAAGCAGGTGAAGATGTCCTCATTTGGTTAACCATCAATACTCTTTACAACGAAGATAATACTGTTAAGTTACGCGTCGGTTTGTTCTCTGATATTACAGAGAAAAAACAAACTGAAATGCTGGCATTAAAACAAGCTTATTATGATACATTGACATCGTTACCTAATCGCACCATGTTTCACGATCGCTTAGGTCAAGAAATTAGAAAGTCTAACCGCTCCAATAAGCCACTAGCGTTATTCTTTCTTGATTTAGATAAATTTAAGGACGTTAATGATACTTTTGGCCACCCGGTAGGCGATAAACTTCTTATTGAGGCCGCCAAGCGTATCACCGATTGTGTGCGCGATACCGATACTGTAGCGCGGCTCGGTGGTGACGAGTTTACAGTGATTCTATCCGATCTAGATGATGTTCATGGCATTGAACGAATAGCTTCTAAGATTATCAAATCATTAAGCCAGCAATTCCAATTAGAGAATAATACTATCTATATTTCAGCGAGTATTGGTATTACGCTTTATCCTAATGATGCTAATAACGTAAATGATCTACTTAAAAATGCAGACCAAGCTATGTATTTTGCCAAAGATTCTGGTCGAAGCCGCTACAGCTATTTCACACCTCAAATGCAAGAATCATCGTTAGAACGGTTCAACTTAACCAATGATCTACGTGTGGCTTTGGCTAAAAATCAACTAGAGCTTTATTACCAACCGATTATTTATTTACCAACAGGAAAAATCCACAAAGCTGAAGCATTATTACGATGGAAACACCCAGAAAGAGGCATGGTAAGCCCTGCTGAATTTATCCCACTTGCTGAGGAATCAGGCCTAATCAATGAAATTGGTAGCTGGGTATTTCAGCAAGCTACTGAACAGGCAAAATCTTATCAGCAATACGATGCTGACTTTCAAGTAAGCATTAACGTCTCACCCGTACAATTCAGGGATGAAAATGATTGGAGCTCCGTAATAACCCAAGAATATTTTGCTGGCAGCAATGTTATTATTGAAATAACCGAAGGCTTATTAATGGAAGATAATGAGCTGATAGCTGAGCAATTATTAAATTTCCGTGATGCTGGCATTCACGTGGCGATTGATGATTTTGGAACGGGCTATTCTTCATTGTCATATCTAAATAAATTTGATATAGATTACTTAAAAATAGATCAATCTTTTATTCGAAATTTAACCCCTGATTCAAGTGAAATGGCCTTATCTGAAGCCATCATCGTGATGGCACACAAACTAGGCCTGAAAGTTATTGCAGAAGGCGTTGAAACAGAGCAACAACGCGACTTATTAGCTACCGCAGGCTGTGACTATGTGCAAGGCTATTTATTTTCTAGGCCACTTCCTGTCAGTGAATTTAAAGCACTTCTAAGTTCTGAGAGTCTCGACGATACATAGTGATGCAAGCCCCTTCGCTTGTAAGTAAGTGTTGGCAATATCATTTATAACGTCGTTTCGAGCGATCTGAGCAATCAATAGTACTTTGAAATCAAAGCTAACTCTATGTTATATTCAAGCTCTAATTGATGCTCCATATTAAACTAGCTTGTAATATTATATGCTTGTCTCAAAACAATAGGCATAGAAACATATGACCAGCGAATTATCTATAGAAACCACTCAACTCGCTCAGACCATTCTTGGCGCCTCTCCGACACCATTTATTGTTCACAATAAACAAAAAGAAACGGTTTATGTTAATGATGCTTTTACAGCTCAATTCGGCTATTCCCTTCAAGATATCTCCACACCCGATAAGCGAGAAACCACCGTATATTCCAATCGAGAATATGCTAGTAAAATTAGAGATCTATGGGACAAGTGCCTTAAAGATGGGCTTCAAAATAGTACTTTCAAGCCATTAGAAATGGAACTTCGTTGTAAAAATGGTGATTACCGAATAGTCACTGCTCATGCAACTCTTCTCTCTGAGCCAGAGGGCAATCTATTAATAAGCTTGAATAACATCACTGAACACAAGCGAGCGGAGGAGATGGCCCAGTTAGCATCTACTGTTTTCCAACATACTAGTGAAGCAATGATTGTCACCTCTGCAAAAAGAAAAATCATCGCCATTAATCCTGCTTTTTCAAGTATCACTGGCTTCTCAGAGGCAGACATTCTAAATGAATCCACATCGATACTCCTTTCCAAACGTTATGACCCAGAATTTCTAACAGAAATACGAAATATCATCGATTTAGATGGATGCTGGAAAGGAGAAATATGGGCCCGCCGAAAAAATGGTGAAGAATTTCTAATTTGGGCAACTATTAATACAATCTACAATAAAGACAAAACAGTAAAACAACGTGTTACCTTATTTTCAGACATCTCTGAAAAAAGACAAGCTGAATTACTCGCTTTAAAACAGGCTAGCTACGACCCTTTAACATCTTTGCCTAATCGGACATTTTTCTACAATCGTTTAGAAGAAGAAATTAAAAACTCCAATATCACCAATAAACCTTTAGCTGTTTTGTTCCTTGATTTAGACGGCTTTAAAGTAATCAATGACGCCTTTGGCCACCCTGTGGGCGACAAGCTACTGTTTGAGGCCGGCAAACGGATTACTGACGCTGCACCAAATGAAGATTTGGTAGCACGTTTCGGCGGGGATGAGTTTACCGTTCTGCTACCAACTTTAAATGACCTTAACCAGGTTGGACGCGTTGCTGACCAAATCATTACCGCATTAAATCACCCCTTCCAAATAGAAGGTAATCTTCTTTATATTTCTGCAAGCATCGGCATCACCATATATCCTGATGATGCGCTCACCGCAGATGATCTTCTTAGAAATGCTGATCAGGCCATGTATTTTGCCAAAGATTCAGGTCGAAGTCGCTATTTCTACTTTACACAACAAATGCAGCGTTCATCAACAGAGCGTTTTAACCTTATCCAGGATTTACGAGAAGCTTTGGCACTTAACCAGCTTGAAGTCTATTATCAGCCCATCATTTATTTGCCCACGAAGAAAATTCAAAAAGCCGAGGCATTGTTACGCTGGAATCACCCTGAAAGAGGCATGGTTAGTCCTACTGATTTTATTCCTCTCGCTGAGGAAACGGGCCTTATTAATGAAATAGGTAACTGGGTATTCCATCAGGCCGTTCAACACGCTCAGATGTTCCAACAACATAGTCCTGATTTTCAAGTCAGCGTAAATATGTCCCCCGTTCAATTTAAAGCACAAAATGATTGGGCGGCTGCAATATCAGAAGTCTATTTTTCTAACTGTAATCTCGTAATAGAAATCACGGAAGGTCTACTTGTAAAAGACGACAAACAAGTAATTGAACAATTGTTAGATTTTCGAACCGCTGGCATTCAAGTCGCCATTGATGATTTCGGAACAGGTTACGCTTCTTTGTCGTATCTAAATAAGTTTGATATTGATTACCTAAAAATAGACCAATCCTTTATTAAAAACTTATCAACAGACTCCAGTGAAATGGCATTATCTGAAGCTATCATAGTAATGGCGCACAAGCTGGGTCTTAAAGTTATTGCTGAAGGCGTCGAAACGGAGCAGCAGAGTCGTTTACTTTATGCTGCGGGGTGTGACTTTGTCCAAGGCAACCTATTTTCTCAACCTTTACCCGTCAACAAGCTCATAGAACTGCTGTCTTCAGAAAAAACTGCTGAAAATAAACTAATTTTTGAATAAAAATGGTGGCTATGGGTGCCTCCCAGTTTGCGCGTCAATCCCACATGGCTACTATGTCGCAATATTTTTAATTAAAAAGTTACCACCATAGTTACCATCAAAATAGTTTTACTGTAAATCTAATTTACTCTTAAAGGTGGACCTATAACTACACATCATGCTCACCAACAAAACCAAATAATATATTTCCTTCATCGTCTAAATTAAGTAACCCTATATCAAGAAGGTGCTTCATATCCCTTGAACGTGTTTTAGCTGTTAATTTACTATAAAGGGCGTTATACCAAATAGATTGGCGTATTTTATCAATGGTTATTGCCTCTCCACTTCTAAGAATTTCATTGACGATTGTATATTGCCGATGATTTATCTTTTTATAGTCATATAAGTTTTTCAGTTGTGTTTCAAAAAGCACAACTTGCACTATTTTATTTACGCGATCATGCAAGGCATTAATAGTTTCCAGCATCCCCTCAAGAAAAAAAGAAACAAACGCTACGTTTGGAAAATCATGTTTCTTATTGGCGGATTTACGACAAAAATTAAACAAGGCAAAATACTTATCAATATTTGTTAAATAATAGGATGCCTGAGCAAAAGGCGCATAACGAAAACCATCGGCATACAATATGCCGGCCTCTAAAACCCGACCTACACGCCCATTACCATCCCAAAACGGATGGATAAGCTCAAAATATAAATGTACGAGTGGTGCGCGAATTAAGGCGGGCACACCCTGATCTGAAAGCGCTGCATTCCAAGATAATAATTCACTCAAAAGCAAACGAATATCTGCACCGTTTTGTGGTGGCTTATATACTCCACCATGCGAGCTATTACCCACACTGGTCACTACTCCATCAGGATTATCTCTAAATATACCTTGGCTCTGATCTTCACCCAACGCCTCGTAAATTCTATGATGGATTTCAACAACATCTTCTACAGTGGGATTCCAATCTTTAGAAACAGATACCTCTTTAATATACTCATAGGCATTTTTAATATTCAAAGCACGCTGCTGCTGAATATTCTGGATCTGCTCCGGTGACAATAACAAAGCTTGTTCAGTTTCATCTTCGGATAACTCTCCACCCTCAATGGTATTTGTCCCAAAAACAGAGCTAACCACTACTTCTTTTTCCAATCGTGTCGCTACAGAAGCCAATGGAGAAACACGGAAACGATCTTGAGCATCTTGAACCCGTCGAAGTATAGTTTCTATCCCATCTCGACTTAACCCAAGCTGGAACTTGAATACACCAAACTGGTTAGTTTCAATACGCTTTATATTATTGTCGGTGTAAATGTCCATCAAAATGTCCTGAATATGTTTTTTATATTCAATCACATACGGGGTGAAACATCAATAAATTGTCCATAAAAGTGTATTTTCTCATGTAAAGATAATTCAATTATCTTTACATATGCTCCTCGTCATGTATAGATAACCCATAAATCTAATCATGTTCTATAGTATGGGCTTTCTCTATTTAATTACTGAAACATAAAAGCAAGATGGGGTGGCGGTCACGCAGTGCGGCTCTTGCTGGATTATTTACCCGCCCTACCACTAGGCAACGGAAGTACAACCCCCTCTGAGATTTCTATATCTGGGAAAAACTCGCGAGTTGAAATGCCCGTACATCAACGCTGATTTACAGTACCTTTTATCTTTAATGGGTGACGGAACCCCTAGGCTATAAACATATAGCCCTATCATGCATGATTGATATGATTAAGGAACGACAATCGCGACACCGCGACAGCTAAAAATAAAAAACACTGTTTTTGAAATACTTGCGTACCCCGTCGCGGTGTCGCGGTTATTGAGTAATTATTTTAGGTGGATTGAAAGTAAGCAGAATAACGTGCTACTTATTGCGGAAGTTTAATACCCGTTCTGAATAGTTCATTTAGTGGTAAGGGAATAAGAAAATAGCTGTTTAGCTATCTATAAATGTAGTCACCCCTTTAGATAAATCTAACTATATAAAGGGGTATCAAATTGTAGTGTTAAGGCTTGCTATATCAGGGGCTAGCTGTTATCCACCTACTGTTCAATATAGTCTCGTAGCCATGTATTAGCGTCCCACCTTGCTTGCCCTGTTTGGCTGTTAATTTCAGCCCCAGCACTTTGTGCTGAATTGTACACTTGACTATATCTAAGCATAACGGGTTCACGTTTGGCAAGGGGTAATCTTAACAGCATATCCACCAGCCATTGTTTATCACCCTCATGGTGTGCGTAACTTGCCACAATGTCATGCACATCCTTAGGCTTGATCCGTTTTGGCTTAGATTGCTGCACTGGCTGTTTATCTTCACTGCTTGCCATAGGTTGAGAAGCATCAGTAACCACTTTCCCTTGCTGTTTAGCACTGAATAACCCATCTAACCCACGATTAATATAGGCTTCATAGCTACCATAACCATCCCATTTTGCACTTGATCTCATGCTGTTACCTCATAAACCCTTGTTTTTACTCAACCGCGACACCGCGACAGCTAAAAATAAAAAACACTGTTTTTGAAATACTTGCGTACCCCGTCGCGGTGTCGCGGTTATTTGCCCTCAATTTCAAATAATGACGGGTGAACACTATAAACAGCATTTCCTTTTGCTGTTTTTCCTGATTCTTTTAGCCATTGATACGGTGGCTCAGTCAGTACACCTATCACATCCACCAGCTCAGACCGGCTTAGTTTTGGCCTTGGGGCACTTCGTTGAATTTCACGGGCACCAATTTCGGTATAACCTTTTATCCTTAACCAATCAAGCAACCGCTTTGCATGCCTTAAATGCTCCCCATCTTCCGCCCCGCGTTGTGATCTTATTGCCTCATCCATGAAGAAGCCGCCAAGTGCTTCGGCCTTAGTCCATGTTGTTATGTCTATTTCACTGGTGGCATCTGCTAATAAATCGGGATCGGTGGCAAGGTGAAGCACTAACGCTAGTTTACATGTTTGAGATACTGCCTTAGATGCAATATCACGCACATCATCAAGCCCTTTACCGTCACCCATTGCACCCTCAACCCGATTATAAAGGTCAAGCCGCGCCTCTTGTGCCTCTCCTGAAAATACTGCTTTATGCCTGGTTAAATCACCTTGTTCATTTAACGGCTGAACAGCATCAATGAAGCTAGTGACATGATCATAAAATGGGGCTAATACATCCCACTTTAACCCCTCTTCATTTAATTCTTCAAAACGGCTACCTACTAATGATGGTAACCAAACAGGCCATAATCTAGCAATTAATCCCGATGCTTTTAACTCCTTATTTCCGGCTAGTGATAAAAATTTATCAGGTTGTATCATTGTGGTCAGGTTCAAGCTGGGCTCGTACATCACCAATTCTTCACCTCCATCACCTGAACCGACGCGATCCCTTGATACCTTATCCCCTGAAAATCCTGACAAATACAGATTATCACCTGTACCCATTCCACCTCGACCGCTCCCCATCAAAGATTCCATAACCCGCCTACTTTCTGCACTCATCACGGCATACGTTTCGCCACGTTCGTACATCTTTTGGAATAGCTTCTCTTCGGTAATATCAAGCGTATAAAGGGAGGGTATTGGGGGTATCGACCGTTTTTTTTGCTCGGCCTGCTCGATGCTTTCGTTTAGCTCTTCTAAATTGGCATCATCTTTAGCTGATTGCGCTTTGATTTTCTTTATACCGATTTCAAGCATTTCATTATTGTTCTGTATCATCCTGACTTCTTTAGCGTGGTTTTTATCTTGTGCAAGCTCCCAATCATTTAACGGCTTGACCATATACTTAAATACGGGGCTTTTCCGCTCACCAGTCCCCGCTACCAGCACAAAAAAGAAAGTAGCAAAAAGCTCATGCCCATCACGCTCAACAATAAAGGCTTTTTTACCTAACGCAGTAGCTAATACACCCAATCCAGAAACAGCGGGAGCCATTAAAGGAACCTTACTAAATCGCGCGATTTCTTCCGCTGCTTGCATAAGTGCTGGTGGTAAAGCCTCAAACGGGAAGCCATCAGCATCACCGCTGGCGGTAATATCAGGAAGTGGTTTAGGTGTAGGCCATAACTCTTCCACATTGTCTGCCTGTATCGGTTTCGCCTTGCTTACTGCTTTTTTAATATCGTCGCTCATGCTACTTTTTCCTGTTCAATTAATACATCAAGCCAATCGGTTCCCGCTTGTTCGGGTGTGATAATCTTTACCTCTCGCGTGCTATCTTCATCAATTAGCCTTTTTGCTAGTATGTTAGCTGCACGTTGACCTGTACCGTTTAGATCGTTATCTGAACCAATGATTACCCGCTTTACACTTGAGGGAATAACGACCGATTCAAGACCACCAGCACTAATACATGCCCATACTGGCTTATTTAATGAAATATGCAGGGCTAATGCTGTTTCTATGCCCTCTGCCACTATTAATTCATCTATTGCAGGATATAAGCGGATAGCCCCGCCTTTTGTTGCACCTTGCTTAATCGGTGGCATCATTTTCTTAACGGTGGGTAAATCCGCTTTATGGCCTGATTGGTTTAAGTAGGTGCGGTGATAGGTGATCGGTTTACCCTCTTTGTTGCGTATAAGTGCCACTAATGCAGGAAAATTGCCATACTCTTTGCCATCATGCCAATAAGATAAGGTAGGGTGAAAATGTAAATCATCGGGTAACGACTTCAATACCTCCCCCAATCCACGATTAATAAGGTAATTTCTTGCCGGTTGAGCAATTTCGTCATCTAAGCCCACCAGCCCGCATTTAACGGCATTAAGTGCATTTTGCTTATATCGTATCGTTTGGCCTCTTTTATCGGATCGTCGATCACTGGTGATTGTTTTACGATAGGTTTAGGCGTTTTGCTGGTGGTTGTAATACCAAGATAATCAGCAACAGCCTGTAAACTATCGGGCAATGTCCAGTGATTTATCCACGCTATTAGGGCAAAGCCATCAGGGTATGCCCCGCATGTATTACATATCCCGCCACCAGTATCATCAGCATTACGATATAGCCTGAAGCCGTCCTTACCCCCATGAACGGGGCAAGGAACATGCTTTGGGTGCTTTTCGATAGCTTCAGATAATGACGGGGTAATATGGCTGAGTATATTTAGCCAGTTGCCTTGTTCGTGAGGGCGTACATCATCAAAATTGATTGTCATAGCTTCACCCCCCCTATGCTACAAAATCAATATTTGCATCGGGTATAGATACAGCTTCGGGCATGCCTAGCCGTCTTTCTGTTATAAATGAGCAGTCATCCATATAGAAAATTCGGCTTTCTTCTATTTCTCTACCTTGTTCATCTAGCTCAACCTCCGTATAAACATGGTGGCCTAGGGCAACCAGTGATTCAGCTATAGGTAAAAGTGGCCTTCTTGCGATACCTGATTGTTCGAACTCTATCACTCTTGCAACGCCGTATTCCAGCAAGGCTTCAAGTAGTACCCTTTGTTCTATCGTAAGGTTTTGAGCAACAAGCCCAGCCAATCTAATGCGTTTGGTTTTCTTGATGTTTGGGCTCATTACGCCACCTCCTTACGAGAGGCGGCTATCCTTTCATTTAGCCATTCCTGCACTTCCGCAAAGACCCACCCACTAGAACGGGTTCCCAATTTTATTGGCCTTGGGAAGGAGCCCAAGGCCCCTAATCTGTATACCGAAGAGCTGCTTAATTTCGTAATTTTTTTAACTTCTGGTAGTTTTATGATTTGTTCTGACATATCTTGTAGCCTCTTATTTTGTTTTATAGAGGCTTACAAGATAGTATTTGGTACAAATGTAAACGATACCTTTACATTTTTTCTTTATTTGCAAGTAGATATTTATAAACTGTTTGAAAACTCTTTTCTTCTAAGCCATTACTTTTTATTATGCTTCTAGCAATATCTGAATATTTTAAGTTTCCATTGGCGCCTCTTAATTGCTTAGCTTGTGAGAGCCAGCCATTTTTCTCTTGACTGGTAAATTTGGCAGAACGAGAACCTTTGGCTATAACCTCGTCACCAATTAGCACCATTAGCTCATAATGAGAAAAATTAAGCCCCTCTCTCGCACCCTCCATTAACATTGCATGGCGTAGAGCATTATATAAGTCCTCTTCCTTAATAAAATTTCTGAGCATTCTTGCTTGCATAAGTATTTCATACGCATACCATTCAGGCTCAAGCTCATTATCCTTGATAGCAGCAGCCAAATTTCCTTTTTTGCCATTGGATAATGTATATGTAAGCTCTTTAGAATGCCTATTTTCATAATTAAAACCTGCCAGTTCTAATTGCCTTTTTGCAAAATTCTCAAGTTCAACAATATAATCTAGCACCATTTCCTTGGGTGCAGGTATTGCATCTAAAAGTGCGGCTATTTCTTCAGCATCTTTATTGCACTCTGTTGAGAAATGTGTTGTACCTTTTGTGTGGGTAATACCCTCTCGCACCTTACCTGTTTTGCTTTTCAAAGCTCTTCTTTTTGGTGGAATATACTCACTCATACGGAATAATCGCTCCCTCGCCCATTCAAAAAAATACCAAGCCAACGGGTGAATGTGCCCCGCTTTCGCCCCGTCGGGCTAGGCTTGGTAAATAACTGTTATATCTCTTTGCTTGCCTTAATCGCTTCATCTAGCAATGTTGACATTGCATAAAGATAGTAATCCTTGATCTCAGTGCTTAATTCCTCAAACGATTCGATCCCTCCACCATAATACGACATTCAGCATGGCTGAGGCTTGATTGAGCCTTGCACTAAGTACGTCATTTGGAAATTCCATTAGTTACCCCCTACCATCACATTTCGCCATACAAAATTAGAATAATCTGCTTTAGGTAGAACTAAAGATGCCAGATTAGTTAATTTTTCTTTATCGTCATCACCCAATCGAGCAACAAAGTCTTTTGACCTGATTGCATCTTTTACATTAAGTGAATATGCAGTGCTGTCTTTTTCTGCAACAACAATATGAATGGGATCGTGATCTTTAGATCCTGTATAAACAATATGTAATTGACTGTCTGTTATTGGGTCAAATAAAAAATCTGTTACAGGGAAAATACCCTGTAGGTTTGCCCCATATAAGCATGTTTTCTTGCCCGTCTTATTTATCTTGTTACAATCGTTTTTAGTCATTATTAAAGCTCCTTGTTAGCTTTGGTTTTGATTAGTCGGGGCTGGTGCTGGTACCACCAGCCCCGATGCAATATTGTCCATAACAAAAACATCCCTGAAACTACACGTTATTACCTTCACGGTGAATTGATACTATATCCGCACCACCAGCCAAACCATCAAGATAATCCGCCCACGCCTGCATCATTTTTTTACGTTCTGGCATGTGTTGCGCGTGGTTATAAGCGGCTCTTACTGAGTTACCTTCCACATGGGCTAATTGCTTTTCTATCCAGTCAGAATTATAGCCTTGCTCATTTAGCATGGTTGAAGCCATGCCTCTAAAACCGTGTGTAGTGATTTCGCCTTTGCCATACCCCAAACGACGAAGAGCCGATCTTAATGTATCAATACTCATGGGCTTTTTATCTGAACGGTTACTAGGGAACACATATTCACCTGTTCCCGTTAAAGGATGAATACCTTTTAGAATAACCAGTGCTTGTTTTGATAAAGGCACAATATGCTGCTGGTCGCCTTTCATGTTTTCTACTGGTATGCGCCATTCTGCTTTATCTAAATCAATATGTTCCCATTTTGCTTGTGCAATATTGGCGGGGCGTGACATAACGTAAGGTGCAAGCCTCAATGCACAGCACACAACATACGTACCTTTATAGCTGTTTATATCTCGCATCAATTTACCCACAGCACGAGGATCGGTAAGCGTTGCGTAATGTTTTGTCTTAGCGGGTGGTAGTGCTCCAATAAGTGCATCAGCGGGGTTGCTGGTGGCTTTGCCTATTGCAATCGCATACCGATATATTTGACTGGTTATCTGTCTAAGTTTATGAGCTGTATATAAC
>JALSLH010000058.1 GCA_026988435.1 Methylophaga sp. | reverse complement strand
CTTTATAAGCTTCTAAGGCAACTTTTTCCTTAAATCTTGCACTGTGTGATTTTCATTTTGTACTCATAATAATAACCCCCTATAACCAACCTATATTTTGAGCTAAATCGCTCCTTAAGTATTGGTCTAAATATTGGGGACCACTATACTTTTCTCGCAGAGAAAAAATAGCTAGGAAATATAAGCGTGGTGTTTAATGTTTTTTTAATGCGATTGCCTTGCATGATTTCCTGTTATTTTAAAGGTACTATTAGATAAATTAGTTCCCCCCAAATTGTCTTTACAAAAATATATTGTCGATTAATTTTTTAACCATTTTTTTGATACAAAGTATGCGTAAGCAAGAAGATATGCAAGAATGGCGATATATAGTCGCTCATCCGCTCAGAGCACGCTTGGTTAAACTTGTAACGACTGCCCGCTCTGGAAAGCTAGTTGCTTGTAGGGCCAGCTTTGAAATAAAACACGGCTAAAATGACGCCTAAAAATAGCTGGATTTGTCATTTTGGTGACAGTTATCGAATGACTTTATTAGTAGACTTATTGTCAATATAAACGTTTGAGGAGAATCAAAATGAGAACCGATCAATTAACCAGTAAATTTCAAATGGCCTTGCAAGAAGCGCAATCGCTTGCTTTAGGTAAAGACCATCAGATTATCGAACCCGTGCATTTAATGATTGCTTTATTAGATCAAGAGGGTGGATCTACACGTGGTTTGCTAACTAATGCCAATGTCAATGTTAACCAGTTACGTTCATCTTTAGGAGATGTGCTAGATCGTTTGCCCACTGTTTCAGGAGGTGATGCGGGTGAGGTCAGTATTTCTAGCACTTTAGGTAAATTATTTAATGTGACCGAAAAACTGGCACAAAAACGTAATGATCAATATATATCGTCTGAATTATTTATACTCGCGGTAGTTGATAGTAATGATGAAACAGGACGATTATTGAAGCAGGCAGGTGCCAGTAAAGAAGTCATCGAACAGGCTATTGATCAAATGCGTGGCGGAGAAAGTGTTAATGATCCTAACGCCGAAGATCAGCGTGAAGCTTTGAAGAAATATACTATTGATCTGACCGAACGTGCCGAACAAGGCAAGCTCGATCCGATTATTGGCCGTGATGATGAAATTCGTCGTATGGCACAGATATTACAACGCCGTACCAAAAATAATCCGGTTATGATTGGTGAACCCGGTGTAGGTAAAACCGCACTGGTAGAAGGTCTAGCACAGCGCATTGTCAATGGAGAAGTGCCTGAAAGTATGAAATCTAAACGCTTATTATCGTTAGATTTGGCGGCATTACTGGCAGGGGCTAAATACCGAGGCGATTTTGAGGAACGCCTTAAAGCCGTGCTTAATGATGTTGCTAAAGCCAGTGGCAATATCATCTTGTTTATAGATGAGTTGCACACCATGGTGGGTGCAGGTAAAACGGATGGCGCAATGGATGCGGGAAATATGTTAAAACCGGCATTAGCACGAGGTGAATTACATTGTATAGGTGCGACTACGCTGGACGAATATCGTCAGTATATTGAAAAAGATGCAGCGTTAGAGCGTCGTTTTCAAAAAGTATTAGTTGATGAGCCGACAGTTGAAGATACCATTGGTATTTTACGGGGGTTAAAAGAGCGCTATGAGGTGCATCATGGAATTGATATTACCGATCCGGCGATTATTGCCGCAGCAACTTTATCGCAGCGTTATATTACTGACAGACAATTGCCTGACAAGGCAATTGATTTAATGGATGAGGCAGCATCACGCATCCGTATGGAGATTGATTCCAAGCCTGAAGTTATGGATAAACTGGAGCGCCGCTTGATTCAGTTAAAAATTGAACGCGAAGCTTTGAAAAAAGAATCAGATGAAGCATCAATAAAACGTCTAGATGAACTAGAAGGTAAAATCAGCGAACTAGAAAAAGAGTTTGCTGACTTGGATGAAATATGGAAAGCTGAGAAAGCCGCAGTACAAGGTTCGGCGCACATTAAAGAAACATTGGAACAAGTTAAAACCGAACTTGAAACTGCCCGTAGAGCAGGAGACTTACAGCGTATGTCTGAATTGCAATACGGACGTATTCCAGAGTTAGAGAAACAGCTTGAACAAGCTTCTGTTGCGGAAACGACTGAATTCCAGTTATTGCGGAATAAAGTGGGGGAAGAGGAAATTGCCGAAGTAGTGGCGCACTGGACGGGTATTCCTGTTTCAAAAATGCTGGAAGGTGAGCGGGATAAATTACTCCGTATGGAATCTGAATTATCGCAGCGAGTCATCGGCCAAAGTGAAGCTGTGACGGCAGTTTCTAATGCGATTAGGCGTTCTAGGGCCGGATTATCTGACCCCAATCGCCCCAATGGCTCCTTTTTGTTTCTTGGCCCAACTGGGGTAGGTAAAACAGAGCTGTGCAAAGCATTAGCTAATTTTCTGTTTGATACCGAAGAGGCAATGGTACGTATTGATATGTCTGAGTTTATGGAAAAACATTCGGTTGCCCGTTTGATTGGGGCACCTCCAGGCTATGTCGGTTATGAAGAAGGTGGCTACTTAACCGAGGCCGTTAGACGTAAACCTTATTCAGTTATTTTATTGGATGAGGTAGAAAAAGCCCATGCAGATGTATTTAATATCTTACTGCAAGTGCTTGATGATGGACGCTTAACAGATGGTCAAGGTCGTACCGTTGATTTTCGTAATACAGTCATCATTATGACCTCAAACTTAGGCTCACATGTGATTCAGGAAATGGCAGCTGAGGGCGATTATGACAAAATGAAAGCCGCAGTTATGGACATTGTTGGCTCACATTTTAGACCTGAATTTATTAACCGGATTGATGATGCGGTGGTATTCAGACCTTTAAATAAGGAAGCGATACATAAAGTAGCCGGCATCCAGCTGCAAAACTTGCAAAATCGTTTAGCAGACAGAGAGATAGGCTTACACGTGTCTGATGAGGCATTAGATTTATTGAGTGAAGCAGGGTTTGATCCAGTATTTGGTGCACGCCCATTAAAACGTGCGATTCAGACCAATATTGAAAATCCATTAGCTCAAGAAATGCTAAGTGGTAAGTTTGTGCCTGGCGACACCATTGAGGTGACAGTTGAACAAGGAAAATTTATATTCAAAAACTAGTGTTAGTTCTATTTTCCTTTGCTGGATATTAACACAGTAAGATGTAACGATAGGAAGCGCATCATTTACCTGATGCGCTTCGTTCCTCAGCACATTTTACAACCGTTTTTGTACATCCCTTCATATAGCGCCAAAAGTAGTTTGCACTTTTAATGCTTATTTAATTAGGTTCCGTAGGAGGGGCTTTTACCCGCGATTTCATATAAGTCGTGGCTAAAAGCTCCTCCCGCAAATAACCTCATAATTAATAGCAGTGAACTAAAACTTAAAGTGTAAACTGGATGCCAGTTTTTTGTACTTGTTAAATATGAAATCACTTCTTAACTTAATGGCATAAGGCTTTTAACAAGGGGCAATATAGGAGACAAAATGCAAAGACAACAAGACCCTCAAGTCACAGTAAAGATTAGCGCCCGAACCAAAAAGCCAGAAGGCATCAAGGAATGTTGGCCTCTGATGACACTCTATGAACGCTTCGAGCAAATGGTACTGGTTATTCTTAGTTTTATTATTAGTCTAGTGGTGCTTGTTGCGCTTTTGCAATTATTGGTTAATATATACTCCATCTTGGTCGCAGGTGTTTTAAACCCCATGGACTATAAAATTTTCCAAGTCATTTTTGGTATGATAATGACTTTATTGATTGCCATGGAATTTAAGCATTCAATCATTAAAGTATTAGAGCGCCAATCACACATTGTTCAGGTGAAATCTATCATTCTACTGGCGCTGTTAGCCTTGGCACGAAAATTTATTATTATTAATTTAGAGGTGGCGGAGCCTTTTAAGCTGATCGCATTATCAATATCTGTTTTAGTTTTGGGCGTTGTATACTGGTTATTAAGCCAGCGGGAAAACGCTGAGGGTTATTTAATCAGGAATAATTAGGAAATATAATGTGTAGGATGTGCTGAGGTACGAAGCGTACCCTACTTAGTGATACATTCATCTCAGAGGGAAAAATATGTCATCAATTGTCCATGTTCCGCGTACTGCCAGCACTGCAGTGGTAAGGCAGTCTCCCTTATTTGCAGCTCTACCTGAGGTGCTTATTCAAGAAATAGCACAGCATTTTCATTTAATCAAATGGGATAAGGGCAGTTATATCAATCCTAATAACCTAATGACACAGTTCTACTTTGTACAAACAGGGCAGTTAGAAATAAAACGTAATAATCCTGATACAGGGAGAGAAGTAACACTAGATGTACTCTACCCTGGGGATAGTTTTGATATTACCACATTATTGGATGGCAAGCCTCATGATGTCATTCTTGAGCCAATAAGTTCTTCGATACAGCTTGTTTCTGTCCCTATAGACATGATGCGAAAGTGGATCTGGACATACCCGGAAGTCAATCAGCAATTTTTACCTTATCTTGCCCATAAAATACGTGAGCAGGAAGACCTTGCGAGTAGTTTTGTTTTACATGATATAACGACTCGTTTAAGTCGTTTAATATTAAAGCATATCCAAAAAATTCAACGTTATACGGGGGAAAAAGAAGAGGCGCATAAAACCCATTTAATCAATGGGTTCTCTGATGAAATGCTGGCGCGTATGGTGGGTTCAGTCCGCCAAGTGGTGAATAAGCAATTACAGTATTGGCGATCACAAGGCATTATTAATAAAAAACGTAACCAACTGATTATTAATGATTTGGATGCGATTTATAAGGAAGCTAATATTTTACAGTCTACTATGAAGTAAGGTCTTTTTTAACCACTATTTCTATACACTCTCATGATTTGAGCTTGCAAAAACATGGATGTACTAACGATAGGCAGCGCATCATTTAAATGATGCGCTGTATTTCTTATTTGCCAGCCTCACCGACATCCGCAAGAAGTTGGTTTTTATCTAAATAATTAACAAATCTACGCTTAGCGTTGCAAATAAACCACTTGCTGACGTAATTGTTTTATTTCATCCAGTAATTCCAAGGCCAACACTGCACCCGCGAGATTAAGCTCTAAATCTCGTTGTAAACGTAATGCCGTTTGTACGCGCAATAAACTCGTATAGGGAAATTGCCAGTGCGTATAGCTCAACGATGAATCAATAGGATCAATGACACCACGTTCGACCATTTTAATGATAGCCTCTGCAGGTAGTGAGCAGGCGCGACAAAGCTTGACTATTGAGAACGTATCGCCATCTTCTAGCAAAATACCTGTCTCTATTTTAACCATTTTATTCGGCATGATTATCCCCCTAATTTTTTTCGCGGATTAAAATCCTTGTTAGCTTGCTGCAGTTGTTGGTACAAATCCTTTTCCTGGTCACTTAACTTATCAGGTAAAACAATCATTATGGTCACATAAAAATCGCCAGGCTGCTTTGCTGGAATCCCTCGTCCTTTAAGGCGCATTTTTTTTCCACTCGAAATACTTGCCGGTATTTTCAAGTCAATAATACCACTAGGGGTCGGCACTTTAATTTTACCGCCTAAAGCCGCCTCCCAAGGCGCAACAGGCACTTCCAGCGAAACATCTACGCCATCAACCTTATAGATAGAATGCGGGTTAAATTCTATTTCCAGATATAAATCTCCCGCTTGTCCGCCACCAACCCCAGGACTACCTTGACCTTTTAAGCGAATATTTTGTCCGGCTTTAACGCCTTTGGGGATTTTAACATTCAAGGTGCGCGGTTGTAGCTGAGGGTGTCCATCTGGGCTCATAATGGTACTACGTAATGTTAAACCACGTGATGCGCCTTGATAAGCATCTTCAAGGTCAATAAAAACTTTTGCATGACTGTCTTGACCGCGCATTTGATGTTGCCCAGCTCCTGCTGAATGAGACTGAAAACCACCGCCCGCACGACCAAACAGGCTTTCAAAAAAATCACTGAACCCTGCCGCACCGGCTGTCCCACCAGTAAAACTATCACCATGAAATTCAAATCCTGCATCCCAGTCTGGTGGAGGTTGAAAGCCTTGCTGGCCTGCCTTCCAATTTGCCCCAAGTTGATCATAAGCAGTACGTTTTTCAGGGTCTTTTAGTACTTCGTAGGCTTCGCCCAACTCTTTAAAACGTTCCTCTGCATCTTTCTCTTTACTGACATCAGGGTGATATTTGCGCGCTAGTTTACGATAAGCACGTTTTATCTCGTTCTGAGAGGCATCTTTGGCAATGCCCATGATTTTATAATAATCTTTATATTCCATAGTACCTCTTACGCGTATATCAAGAACAGAAAAGGCTTTAGCCGCAACCCAATAAACCAGATGCTCAGCTAAAGCCCTCTCCTGCTAGCAATATTACTTAATTTCAATTTTTCGCCGGCGCTGATGTGGCTTTTTATCCAGTTCGATTTTTAATACACCTCTATCATAACTGGCTTTTGCCGTATCTGCATCAACTTCATACTCCATTGGAATGGAGCGACTAAATCGGCCGTAGGCACATTCCAATATACGATAGTTTCCTTCTGTTTTTTCTTCTTGGAATTGCTTCTCTCCACTAATGGTTAAAACATTATCAACAATATTAATATCAAAATCATCATTAGCCAAGCCTGGCGCTTCTAGTTTAACAATGACTTTATTAGCACCATCATACATATCAACGCTCATTAATCCCCAGCGGGGGCTAGAGATAGGTACTTTATCCGCTTTTTCCTTATTATCACTAGAAACAAACTGAGTTAATGCATTGCTGGCATTATTTATTAAATCATTCCAGCCATGACTTAAGGTCTCCCAAGTACGGGATAAACCATTGGTTAAATTATTCATTTTTAACATCGTACACCTCCTGTTTTTAAGCAACTTTAATAGTAATTTTTTTAGGCTGATGCTGTTCAAGTCGCGGAATAGATAATTTTAAAACCCCGTTATCTAATTTTGCATCTATCTTGCTGCTATCTAATTCATCACCTAAAGTAAAACGCCTTTCATATATATTAGCTCTTACGTCCATATAGGTAGCTTGCATATTTTCTTGTGTTGTTAAATCAACCTTGCCTTTGATGCTTAAAATATCCTGATCAACATCAATATCTAGCGCACTCTTACTCACACCAGGCAAATCTACATAAAGCACGACACCTTCTTTAGATTCATAAATATCGGTTGCCGGTGTTAATGCGGCCACTTCCACTTTATTTTGTTGTGTTGTAAGCTCTTTGTTTTCAGTATTCATAATATTATCCTCCATTATTGAGCTGATATTTTAATTTGACGGGGCTGTGTTTCTGCACGTTTGGCAATCGTAATATGCAGCACACCATCTTTATAAACAGCCTGAGGCGATTCTGTATCAACCGTTTCGGGCAAAGTAATCACTCGTTTAAATGAACCTTCAAAACGTTCTTGACGATAACTACCTTTATCATCACCTTGAGCATCAGGAAGTTTTCGTGTACCCGATACACTCAACATATTTTTCTCTATAACGAGTTCAATATCATCCGGGTTCATTCCTGCGATAAATAAATAAACATCAACGCTTTTATCGGTGGTACTAATATTAATAGGAGGATAGGTCAATTGAGAATGACCTGCTAATGATCTATATACCTCGGGATAAAATAAACTTTCCATCTCATTGTCCAGCATGGAAAATGGGAACCGTAACATATTTGATATCATGATTATTCTCCTGTTGTTAATACATATTAAGCTGTCTTAATTACTGACGGTGATAGGATAGGTAAAAAGAGGATTTTGTTCTGTCATTTAGGTGACAGAATGAATAATTTAATTTACTGGTTTATCCAAAAAGATATTGGAAAAATAAGCGCTTTGATAGCGCCCCCAGTTGAGCTACGCCTGCTGTGGTGAGAAAATGCAGGTGAGTCGAATAATCGAAGTACTCTGGCCAAAAATGAGCAGTCAGGCATTGGTGCTGACTTAAGTACAGGCAGTTCTAGATTGAGTAGTTATTAATCACTCTCAGGCTGTGGGATAAGAAGAGTAGAATAGGTTAAGCTAAGGCTATTGTCTGACCTGACAGCAAGGGTAATAGATAAAAAAGGGGCTTGTCTAGCAAGGTGGTAGGAAAACCTGTTTTTCTCTAGAAAATTCAATTTTTCGAAAAATAAGTCATTGCTTATAGATGACATAAAAATATAGCTTTTGATGATATTGGGTATTTATAGGTTTTTCTACCGCTTGAAAAAATGGATTAGATTGTGGCTCGCTTCGCGATCACAATCTAACCTTATTCGTTAGCTTTATTTAGCTACAATATCAAAGCGATCCAATGTCATCACTTTGACCCATGCTTTAACAAAATCATTGATGAATTTCTCTTTAGCATCGTCTGATGCATAAACTTCGGCTATGGCTCGCAATTCGGCATTTGATCCAAAAATTAAATCTACAGGGGTTGCTTGCCACTTGATTTTGCCAGTTTTACGATCAATGCCTTCATATATTCCTTCAGTTTTACTTGATTTAGACCATTTGTTAGCCATATCAAGTAAGTTGATAAAAAAGTCGTTACTCAAGGCACCGGGCTGTTTTGTAAAAACACCGTATAATGAGCCATCAGTGTTGGTATTCAATGAACGCATGCCACCAACAAGTACAGTCATTTCTGGTACCGTCAAAGTTAGGTTGCTAGCTTTATCAATAAGCAGTTCACTTGGTGACAGATGGCTTTTGGTATCATAATAATTACGGAAACCATCGGCAGCAGGCTCTAGGACTGCGAAGGAGTTTGCATCTGTTTCTGCCTGCGTTGCATCAGCTCGTCCTGGTGTGAATGGAACAGTTATATTATAACCGGCATCTTTTGCAGCTTTTTCAATAGCAGCTGCACCACCCAACACGATTAGGTCCGCTAGTGAAACATGCTTTTTATCTGAATCACCGTTGATAAAACTAAACATAGAAACTTTATTCGAATCATCATTAAAATCTTTTTGAATACTTGCTAAAGTCTGTAAAACTTTCGCTAATTCAGCTGGGTTATTGGCAGGCCAGTCCTTTTGTGGAGCTAGGCGTACGCGCGCACCATTTGCACCGCCGCGCATATCTGTTCCACGAAAGCTGGAAGCCGAAGCCCAGGCGGTTTTAACCAATTGTGGGATAGTTAAACCCGAATCCAGAATCTTGTCTTTTAATGTTGCGATATCTTTATCGGAAATTAATTCGTAGTTGACGGCTGGAATAGGATCTTGCCAAATGAGAACTTCTTTAGGTACTTCAGAACCTAAATAACGGGATCTAGGTCCCATATCACGGTGTGTCAGTTTGAACCATGCTCTAGCAAACGCCTTATCAAATTTTTCTGGATTATTCAGAAAACTCTGGGCAATCTTTTTATAGCTAGGGTCAAATTTTAATGCTAAATCCGTCGTAAACATAATAGGAGCATGACGTTTAGTCGAATCGTGCGCATCCGGTACGAATTTTAGTTCATGTGCATTTTTTGGAATCCATTGAATTGCTCCCGCAGGGCTTTTTGTTTGAACCCACTCAAAACTAAACAGGTTTTGTAGGAAATTGATGCTCCAAGCAGTTGGCGTAATTGTCCAAGCACCTTCCAGGCCACTGCTAATGGTATCAGAACCTTTGCCTGTACCACACTTGTTTTTCCAGCCAAAGCCTTGCTCTTCTATGCCCGCTGTAGCTGGCTCAGCACCAACACATTTAGCAGGTTTATGAGCTCCATGACTTTTACCGAATGTATGTCCCCCAGCAATCAAGGCAACCGTTTCTTCATCATTCATCGCCATTCTGGCAAAAGTATCACGTATATCCTGAGCCGCTAAAAGTGGATCTGGTTTTCCCCCTGGACCTTCAGGGTTTACATAAATTAGTCCCATTTGAACCGCTGCAAGTGGCTTATCAAGCTCTCTGTCACCATGGTAGCGTTTAGCATCAGACAAAAAAACTTTTTCCTTTCCCCAGTCTACCATTTCGGGTTCCCAGTCATCTTCACGCCCTCCAGCAAATCCAAGCGTTTTAAAGCCCATAGATTCCAGCGCAACATTACCTGACAGAATCATCAGGTCAGCCCATGAGATCTTTTGACCGTATTTTTGTTTAACTGGCCACAGCAAACGTCGTGCTTTATCCAAATTAATATTGTCTGGCCAACTATTAAGTGGGTCAAATCGTTGTTGACCACCTGATGCACCACCGCGTCCATCAAAAGTACGATAAACGCCGGCACTATGCCAAGCCATACGAATAAAAAACGGTCCATAGTTACCATAATCAGCAGGCCACCAATCTTGAGAGCTTATTAATATGTTCTTGATGTCCTTCTTAACAGCAGCCAAGTCAAGCTTGTTAAATTCTTTTGCATAATTATAGCTCTTACCCATTGGGCTTGACTCTGCAGCATGCTGCCGAAGTGGACTAAGATTTAATTGTTCAGGCCACCAGAATTTTGGTGATTTCAGCTGATTATTAGCAAATGTCGTACTTGAAGATAAGGCTATGATAATCGCAGCAGTAATTCGTGATGTAGATTTTATAAACATTGTTGGTTCCTCCGAAGATATTAATGCTTGGGTCGGAGTAAAGTATAAATTTAATTATTTGATAAGTATAATTAAATAAATAGAAGTTAATGTTCGATTATTTTGAATAAGGTCTGAGTTCTTCCTTGCAAATATCAATCAGTGCCTCAATACTTGAAAGGCGGGTAAAATTGGGACGCAGAATAAATGCGAGTTGCCTGTGTGGGCCAGGCTCATCAAGATGAACAACAGAAAGAGATTTATGTTGTGAAATTAGCTGTTCTAGCGCCATTTCAGGGATCAAAGTACTCCCCAAGTTACCTAATACCATTTGGATGAGTGTATTTAGACTGGTTGCACTAAAACTTTGATTTTCTGTTGTTTCCGTCATATTACATGCGCTCAATATATGATCTTTGAGACAATGCCCTTCTTTGAGCAGTAGCAAGTTACAGCTTTTAAGCGTATCGCTGGTAATTTCCTGTTGCTGTGAATATTTATTACCTTTTAACGTTATCCAGTAAAAATCTTCTTCCCAGAATTTTAAAGTAAGCATCCCATCACAGGGAAAAGGCAGTGCCAGTATTGCTGTATCCAGCTCACCTCGCCTTACCCCTTCCACTAGTATATGTGATTGATTTTCTACAATATTTAGTTTTGCATGTGGGTAATGCTGATTTAAAATAGGTAATAACTTAGGCAGAATGTAAGGCGCAACAGTAGGTATCAGACCAACCGTTAAAGGATAACTAAGCGGGACCTTCTGGATTTCTGAAAAGTGCTGCAGATCTTCTACTTGTAACAAAATGGATCGAGCTTGCTGTAAGACTTGTTTGCCAACGGGAGTGACTAAAACTTTTTTATTGTCTCGCTCAAAAATTTGTAGCCCGAGCTGCTTTTCTAATTCATTTAGAGCGGTACTCAGTGCTGATTGACTGATATTGCATTTCTCTGAGGCTTTTTTGAAATGGAGTGTCTCTTCTACTGTCAGTGCATAAATCAGTTGTTTGATGGAAATCATTTAAGCTTATTTCTCTTATTTATATTGATTTAAAACGTGATCTTACTCCATATTAGTTTTTTCCATTTTGGTATTGTTTGTTTTAAAAGCTAACGGGGCAGTAGGAAACCCTTTTCTTTAAAAACTAGTTATTAAATATCAATCTTTTAAAGATACATTTTTTGATGTGAACGGGTATTTTTAAGGTTTTCTACAGTCTGAGCGTAAAATTCAGTTGACGCTGGCAGATATACAGTGGGCTTTGATAAAAAATGACCTCTGAAAAAAACTACGCTGACCAACGGTCAAGTGGACCAAATTGTTGGGCGAAGCCGCTAACGGTAATTGTCAAACTAGTTGTCGCCTAAAGTTGTAAATCTATGCCCGCTCTTTTTGCTCGTTTTCAATTTTTTGATTTTCTGGGTTTAAGTAGACTTCTTTTACGTAACCGTCAATTAAACCCACCTAGCCAAACCATTCCATTTACTTTAAAGGCAGAATTTTTTCAGTCATTACCCAGGGTAAAAACTGATCTAATGCTTCTGGTTCATAATGTCGCCCCAGTTTAGGCAATTCAGTCAGCAGATATTTGATATAAGCAAAAGGCTCTAAGTTATTAGCAACAGCGGTTTGCACTAAACTATACAACAATGCACTGGTTTTGGCGCCCCGTGGTGTTTGATTAAAGAGCCAGTTTTTGCGCCCAATAACAAACGGTTTGATGCGTCGTTCTGCGGCATTATTATCAATTTGCAAGTTGCCGTCTTCAAGATAACGAACTAAGTAATCCCATTGATTGAGCGTATAGCGAATAGCTTTACCTATCGCGGCTTCTTTTGCGGTTTTAGTGACATTAGCCTCGCACCATTGCTTTAATTCCAGCATCAGCGGTTTACTTTTTTCCTGGCGGATGATATAGCGTTGCTCGGTGCTCAACGCTTTGTAAAGTGGACCCCATTGTCAAGACCATTTTCTCCCAACAATAAGGAGAAATATCTAACATTCTCATCTCTGTACAGGATAAAAACCGCACTTATCCAAAAAATCAGGCAAAATAACGACAAATTACCCACATAACTCAAGATAAAAGAAGTTAATGGAAGAGTCACGCCTGCTTAAAAAATATATTGCCCCTTATTTTCATTGGAATCAAGCCCACTTAACGCTTCTTTCGCTTTTAATTAAAAATTAAACCACGTCCTTAGGACGTGGAGTTGGTCGAAAGGCTCCGCCTGGAGAGACAAATAAAATCTACTCATGCATTCTAGTCATGTTGTCGCCACAACAAAAACTAGGAGAAAAAG
>JALSLH010000057.1 GCA_026988435.1 Methylophaga sp. | reverse complement strand
ACTTTTTCAATCGCAGAAACACTACTATCAACCTCAATGCGGGAGACATAATCTGCTACAGCGCTCAGTGTTTCATCATCCATATTTTTAATAATCGCTAACATTGCAGGGTTTGCATTTTTTCGTCTTCCATCACGCATCCATTGTAACTGGCGCAATAAATAAGCATAGTGTTGCCCCTGAATGCGCGGGAAGAAAGCTTGGGCATTGCCCTGCCCTTTATCAACATGACAAGTGGAGCACATTTGCTTAAATATCTTTTTACCTTTGGCTAATTGCGTCCCATTACCCTGCCCCACAACCGTATTTTTGGGTAACTGCGAGATATATTCTGCCACATCCTCAAGTCCTTGAGCGCCACCGATAACATCATTCCCTGCAAACGGATACATTGTAGGGTTATCACGGTTGCGCGCACGAATATCTGCCAACTGTTTGATAATAACGCTACGGTGCTGACCTGCAATAGCAGGGAAACTTCCATCCTCTTTACCCCAACCATTATCCGCATGACAACTCGCACAAAGCTCGTAGGTTTTTTTACCGTTTTCAATATTAGGGGTTAGTTTCATCGCATCGTTTATTTCATCCTGCGAGCTTGCAAAAGCAATTCCAGAAAATATAAATGAGCAATAAAATGCAAAGAGCAAAGTAGAAGTGAGTTGTTTTTTCATTATTTTTTCCAAGTCTTGATCAATATCAATATAATTATATCAGTATATTCTTATAATCACTCTAAACTACACAGAGTTATATGATATGTATCAATCTTTCCAAAAAATTCGGATATTTTTTTTAGTATTAGGATTGCTCCTCGCATCCTCTAATCTATTTGCATCTGATCAAATAAAAACCATTACAACAGACGATGACTCAGAAATTGATATTCGTATATTTTCAGCAACAGGCGATAAGCTTTTAATTGGTTTTGCCTGTGATCAAGGCTCCAGCGTTGCAGAAGAAAAAACTTCACAATCACTGGCAAAAGATGGCATAGAAGTTTGGATGCCCGATATGCTTTCAGCCTATATGCTACCCAGTGTTCGTAGCAGTTTAAGTGAAATACCTACAGATGGACTGATCAAAATCATCGAAGAAGCCAAGAAAACAAAAAAGAAAATATACCTCGTCGCAAGTGGCCCAGATACAGAACTTATCCTGCGCGCAGTAGCTGATTGGGAAGAAAAACACGCAAATGAAGAGCTACTTGGCGGTGCAATCTTAATGTTCCCACGTTTAAACAAAACTAAGCCAGAACCCGGTAAAGCCCCCATCTACCAAGATGCTGTTGGCAAAACAAAACTACCACTCATTGTATTAGAAGGTGAACGCACACCAAACCGCTGGGGAGTTGGGCATTTAACAAACTCACTTAAAAAAGGTGGCAGCACCGTTTACGCGAAACTCATACCTGATGTACGTGGCTATTTCTTTAAACGTAATGACCCCAATGTACCTGAAGACCTTGTTACCTCACAAATGTCTGGTTTAGTTAAAGCCAGCCTATTTTTCTTAGGGAAAGCACACAAATGAAAACCATCAACAAAACTGAAATTAAAAGTCGTATTAAGAACCCCATGAAGAACAGCTTCAAAAACATTCTTAAAAGCGCAACACTAGCCTCGTTAGTGTTAATCACAAGCCACGCATTACAAGCCGCTGAGCTCAAAAAGGTTGAAGTAAATATAGCAACGCCATCACTCAAGCTAGAAAGCTTAAAAGGCAAAATGCTAGACCTTAAAGATGAAACGGGAAAAATCGTACTGGTACAATTTTGGGCGACCTACTGCACACCTTGTCGTGTAGAAATGCCATCAATGAACAAACTCATCAAAAAATTAGAAGCTGAAAAAGTACCCTTCAAAATCATCGCCGTCAATATGGGCGAAACCAAAGAAGAAGT